>NZ_CAUQJA010000023.1:0-30450 GCF_963518475.1 uncultured Streptococcus sp.
ATCGAAGGTACTGCTCGTTCTATGGGATTCACTGTTGTTGACTAATCAATAACACAGTAGAAAATCTCACAGCAGTCTATTAGTTACTTTTCATACTAGGCAAGTGACTGAAGCTTGTACTTGGGTACAGCAAGGGAGCTTAACGAAGTAGGAAAAGAAAAATAATAGACTGAAAACCCGCAAGACTTCATCATTTCGAGGAGTGACGTGGGAGATGAAAATCGATTGAACCACTTACAAGGAGAATAGAAAATGGCTAAAAAAAGCAAACAACTTCGTGCTGCTCTTGAGAAAATCGACAGCACAAAAGCATACAGCGTAGAAGAAGCTGTAGCACTTGCAAAAGAAACTAACTTTGCAAAATTTGACGCAACTGTAGAAGTTGCTTACAACTTGAACATCGACGTTAAAAAAGCTGACCAACAAATCCGTGGAGCAATGGTATTGCCAAACGGTACTGGTAAAACTTCACGCGTTCTTGTTTTCGCACGTGGTGCAAAAGCTGAAGAAGCAAAAGCTGCTGGTGCAGACTTTGTTGGTGAAGATGACCTTGTTGCTAAAATCAACGACGGTTGGTTGGACTTCGACGTAGTTATCGCTACACCTGACATGATGGCTCTTGTTGGACGTCTTGGACGTGTCCTTGGACCACGTAACTTGATGCCAAACCCTAAAACTGGTACTGTAACTATGGATGTTGCTAAAGCAGTTGAAGAGTCTAAAGGTGGTAAAATCACTTACCGTGCTGACCGTGCAGGTAACGTTCAAGCAATTATCGGTAAAGTATCATTTGAAGCTGAAAAATTGGTTGAAAACTTCAAAGCTTTCAACGAAACAATCCAAAAAGCAAAACCAGCTACAGCTAAAGGAACTTACGTAACAAACTTGACTATCACAACTACTCAAGGTGTTGGTATCAAAGTTGACGTAAACTCACTTTAATCAGTAGTTTATATCAGAGAACGAGTACGAAAGTGCTCGTTTTTTTAGGTACGATGGGCATTCCGTTCATCTGAGGTGTAAGTCCTCTGCGGGTACCATATACTAGTAAATCCAAAAGTGATTCCCAAGCCTGACTATTGTGAGTAGCTGATCGAACGGCATTAGGATAGACTGTTTAAGTCTGACGCTGGAAATAAGAATCGGCAGAGAAAGAGATAGAGAAATCTTGGCTATACGAATAGGCACGTGATAGTAAAGCGTATATAACGGATAAGGAGGCCAGCAACTCTAAAGTACAAATATGTAGTCGTAACCTATATACGTAAACTACGTGAGCCATTGAATTCGAACTAGAGAGGTGATTAATAGATTTATGCTATAGTTATGGTAGCTTGTATGCTTTTGATTCTAGTTTATCAAATAATAGATTAGAATTGTCAGATAATATCATTTTATGTTATAATGAAGAAAAAATAGAGGTGTTCAAATGTCAGAAGCAGGTCATAAGTTTTTAGCAAAACTGGGGAAAAAACGCTTACGTCCAGGTGGAAAACGTGCCACAGATTGGTTAATTGCGGAAGGAAGATTTTCAAAAGAAAAGAGAATACTAGAAGTTGCGTGCAATAGGGGAACTACAGCAATTGAGTTGGCACAGCGTTTTGGTTGTAAGATAACTGCTGTTGATATGGATGGACAAGCCTTAGAAGTGGCTAAAAAATCTGCTGAAACGGCAGGTGTTGGTCATTTGATCAGATTTGAAAGAGCAAATGCAATGAAACTTCCTTATGAAGATGCTAGTTTTGATATTGTTATAAACGAAGCTATGCTGACTATGCAAGCCGATCAAGCTAAGAAAAAATGTGTAAAGGAGTATCTAAGGGTTTTAAAACCTGAAGGTCTTCTCTTGACACATGATGTGCTTCTTAAGGAAGCGAAAGAGTCTGTCAGACAGGAACTGTCACAAGCAATTCATGTAAATGTGGGTCCTTTAACTCAAGATGGTTGGGAAGAGGTGATGATAGAATCAGGTTATTGTGATGTGAAAGTATTGACTGGTGAAATGACATTAATGAAATTATCGGGTATGATTTATGACGAAGGTTGGCTAGGAACCTTGAAAATTTGTGTAAATGCTTGTAAAAAGGAGAATAGAAAGCAGTTTTTAACTATGTATAAAATGTTTAATAAGAATAAAAAGAACTTGGGCTTTATTGCTATGGCTAGTCATAAATCGTCAAATCGTTAGATAATCATTGAAGTTAACTTTTCCTTTTTTCTTTCTTAAAAAATATGCTATAATAGAGAGTAAAAACTTTGAAAGAAAGAAAAAGATGAATTTAAAAGATTACATTGCAACAATTGAAAATTATCCTAAGGAAGGAATTACCTTCCGTGATATCAGTCCTTTGATGGCTGATGGGAATGCTTATAGCTACGCTGTTCGTGAAATTGTTCAGTATGCCACTGACAAGAAAATAGACATGATTGTAGGTCCTGAGGCTCGTGGTTTTATCGTGGGCTGTCCAGTTGCCTTTGAGTTAGGAATTGGTTTCGCGCCTGTTCGTAAGCCAGGTAAATTGCCACGCGAAGTCATTTCTGCTGACTATGAAAAAGAGTACGGTGTTGATACCTTGACTATGCACGCGGATGCCATCAAGCCAGGTCAACGTGTTCTTATCGTAGATGATCTCTTGGCAACAGGTGGAACTGTTAAGGCAACAATCGAGATGATTGAAAAACTTGGTGGTGTTGTAGCAGGCTGTGCCTTCCTTGTTGAATTGGATGAATTGAACGGCCGTGAAAAAATCGGTGACTACGATTACAAGGTTCTTATGCATTATTAATGAAAAACAGTCCTTAGGACTGTTTTCTCTACATTAGGGTATAAAAGTAGACTATAGCTAGTTAGAGAAAAAGTATAATTGAAAACTATATCTTCTTGCAGTATAATAAAAGGACTAAATGTTTGAGATTTAGTTTCATACTCAATGAAAATCAAAGAGCAAACTAGGAAACTAGCCGCAGGTTGCTCAAAACACTGTTTTGAGGTTGTAGATGGAACTGACGTAGTCAGTATCCTACACATACGGCAAGGCAACGTTGACGCGGTTTGAATTTGATTTTCGAAGAGTTTCAAACATATGCAATGATTCCTGAAAAGTACAGTTAGGAGAGGGGTATGCCGATTCGAATTGATAAAAAATTACCAGCTGTTGAGATCTTACGGACAGAGAATATCTTTGTTATGGATGATCAACGTGCGGCCCACCAAGATATCCGTCCTTTGAAGATTTTAATTTTAAATCTCATGCCACAGAAAATGGTCACAGAGACCCAATTATTGCGCCACTTGGCTAATACGCCCTTGCAACTGGATATTGATTTTCTCTATATGGAGAGTCATCGTTCTAAAACAACTCGTTCAGAACACATGGAGACCTTCTATAAAACCTTTCCTGAAGTCAAGGATGAGTATTTTGATGGGATGATCATCACGGGTGCTCCAGTTGAGCATTTACCATTTGAGGAAGTGGACTATTGGGATGAATTTAAACAGGTGCTTGAGTGGTCTAAGACTCATGTCTATTCGACCCTTCATATCTGTTGGGGAGCTCAGGCTGGTCTTTATCTGCGCTATGGAGTGGAAAAATACCAGATGGACAGTAAGTTATCGGGTATCTATCCTCAGGACACCTTAAAGGAAGGTCATCTTCTCTTTAGAGGCTTTGACGATAGCTATGTATCCCCTCATTCTCGGCATACGGAGATTTCTAAGGAAGAGATCTTAAACAAAACCAATCTCGAGATTTTATCAGAAGGTCCTCAGGTTGGGGTTTCGATTTTGGCTAGTCGTGATTTGCGAGAAATTTATAGTTTTGGGCATTTGGAATATGACCGTGATACCTTGGCAAAAGAGTATTTTAGGGATCGTGATGCAGGTTTAGACCCACATATTCCAGAAAATTACTTTAAGGATGACGATGTTAATCAGACACCTTGTCTTTGTTGGTCTTCATCGGCAGCCCTCTTTTTCAGTAACTGGGTGAATTATGCGGTCTATCAGGAAACACCTTTTGACTGGAGAAAAATAGAAGATGATGTATCCGCATTTGGGTATTTATAAGAGGAATTATGACATATTTAGACGCTTTTAAATCAGGGAACTTGGTTTTACCGAGTGCCCTGCTCTTGCATTTTAAGGAACTCTTTCCTTCCAGCGATGATTTTCTGGTCTGGCAATTTTTCTATTTGCAAAATACGACAGGTTTGGAAGAAATGTCGCCAAGCCAGATTGCTGAAAGGATTGGCAAGGAAATTTCGGATGTTAATCAGGCCATTTCCAATCTGACAGAGAGGGGACTGCTTCAGTATCGAACGATTGAATTGAATGGTGAAATCGAATTGCTTTTTGATACTAGTTTGGCATTGGAACGTTTGGATGACCTGCTTGGAGCAGTTCATTCGAGTTCAGACCAGCTGACACCTCAAAACCAACTCAAGGATTTGGTAGAAACCTTCCAACAGGAGTTGGGTCGCTTGTTGACGCCTTTTGAGATTGAGGATTTGACCAAGACTCTAAAGGAAGATGGGATCAGTGCTGACTTGATTAAGGAAGCTCTTCGTGAAGCTGTTTTGAATGGAAAACAAAACTGGAAGTACATTCAGGCGATTTTGAGAAATTGGCGCCATGAAGGTATCAAAAGTGTGGCCCAAATAGAGGCCAAGCGGGCAGAGAGAGAAGCAAGCAATCCTCAGTTGACACAGGTATCGGCAGATTTTAGAAATGCCATGGATCTCTGGAAGGATTAATCGTTGGAAGCAGGCTTGAAATCCGAGTAAGATTTGCAAGCTGTGTCTAATTGTGATAAAATAAATAGAAAATAAATTGAAAAAAGAGGTATGTGAAATGTCACGTAAACCATTTATCGCTGGTAACTGGAAAATGAACAAAAATCCAGAAGAAGCTAAAGCATTCGTTGAAGCAGTTGCATCAAAACTTCCTTCATCAGATCTTGTTGAAGCAGGTATCGCTGCTCCAGCTCTTGATTTGACAACTGTTCTTGCTGCTGCAAAAGGTTCAAACCTTAAAGTTGCTGCTCAAAACTGCTACTTTGAAAATGCAGGTGCTTTCACTGGTGAAACTAGCCCACAAGTTTTGAAAGAAATCGGTACTGACTACGTTGTTATCGGTCACTCAGAACGCCGTGACTACTTCCATGAAACTGACGAAGATATCAACAAAAAAGCTAAAGCAATTTTTGCAAACGGTATGCTTCCAATCATCTGTTGTGGTGAGTCACTTGAAACTTACGAAGCTGGTAAAGCTGCTGAGTTTGTAGGTGCTCAAGTATCTGCTGCATTGGCTGGATTGACTGCTGAACAAGTTGCTGCATCAGTTATCGCTTATGAGCCAATCTGGGCTATCGGTACTGGTAAATCAGCTTCACAAGACGATGCACAAAAAATGTGTAAAGTTGTTCGTGACGTTGTAGCTGCTGACTTTGGTCAAGCAGTTGCAGACAAAGTTCGTGTTCAATACGGTGGTTCTGTTAAACCTGAAAACGTTGCTTCATACATGGCTTGCCCAGACGTTGACGGTGCCCTTGTAGGTGGTGCGTCACTTGAAGCAGAAAGCTTCTTGGCTTTGCTTGACTTTGTAAAATAATCAGTAGCAAAAGCTAGGTGGAACAGCATTCAGATGTCTGTTCCATTTTTTATAGGAGAGGAAAGATTGAAAACAAAGATTGGAAAAATTGGATTAGCAAGTATCTGTTTGCTCGGCTTGGCAGTTAGTCATGTAGCTGCAAATGAAACTGAAGTAGCAAAAACTTCGCAGGATGCAACGACAGTTTCAAGTAGTTCAGAGCAAAATCAGTCTTCTAATAAAACTCAAACGAGCGCAGGAGTAAAGACCAATGCTTCTGCCCACTGGGATGGGGATTATTATGTAAAGGCTGATGGTTCCAAAGCAAAGAGTGAGTGGATTTTTGATAACTACTATAAGGCTTGGTTTTATATTAAGTCAGACGGTCGTTATGCTCAAAATGAGTGGCAGGGCAATTACTACCTAAAATCAGGTGGTTATATGGCTAAGAATGAATGGGTTTATGATAACGCCTATAAGAATTGGTTTTACCTGAAGTCTGATGGTTCTTATGCTAACCAGGAATGGCATTCTGTTGGAGGTAAATGGTACTATTTTAAAAAATGGGGCTATTTAGCTAAAAGTCAATGGCAGGGAAGTTATTTCCTAAATAGTCAAGGTGCTATGATGCAAAATGAATGGCTTTATGATCCAGCCTATTCGTCTTACTTCTATCTCAAATCTGATGGCTCTTATGCTAATCAAGAGTGGCAAAAGGTAGACGGCAAGTGGTACTATTTCAAGAAGTGGGGTTACATGGCTCAAGATGAGTGGCATGGAAACTATTATTTGACAGGAAGTGGTGCTATGGCTACTGGTGAATTAGTCATGGATGATGCTCGCTATATTTTTTCTGACTCAGGTGAGTTAAAAGAAAAGAAAGACTTGAATGTTGGCTGGGTTCACCGAAATGGCAGACGTTATTTCTTTAACCATCGTGAAGAACAAGTTGGGACTGATCAAGTTAAAAAGGTCATCGATGTCAGTGAACACAATGGTCGTATCAGTGACTGGAAAAAAGTCATCGATGATAATGGAGTAGATGGAGTCATTGTTCGTTTGGGCTATAGTGGAACTGAGGACAAGGAATTGGCTCATAATATCCAAGAATTTAATCGTTTGGGCATTCCTTATGGTGTTTATCTTTATACCTATGCCGAAAATGAAACAGATGCTGAGAATGATGCTAAGCAGACTATTGAACTCTTGAAGAAATACAAGATGAACTTGTCTTACCCTATCTATTATGATGTTGAGAACTGGGAATATGGAAATAAGACTAAGAGAGCTCCAAGTGATACTGGAACCTGGGTCAAGATTATCAACAAGTATATGGCAACAATGAAGCAGGCTGGTTATCAAAACGTGAAAGTTTATAGCTATCGTCAACTTTTGCAAACTCGTTTGAATCATCCTGATATTTTACAACATGTTAACTGGGTTGCAGCCTATACGGATGCGCTTGATTGGAATAATCCTCATTATTCAGGAGAAAAAGGATGGCAATATACTTCATCTGACTCTCTTAAAGGGATTCGAGGACGTGTGGATGTCAGCGTCTGGTATTAAGATGTAAAACTGAGAAAAGAGTGTACATTTGTATGCTCTTTTCTTTATTTTATCTCTGTTAAGAGAGATTGAAAGTGACTGGGTTTCATTCTAAAAAATTCTTAAATTATCAGTCTATTGCAACTTTTCTCATGTGAGTCATTTGGCTTGCTATTTGTTTTCCTTAGTAGTATACTAAGGTAGTAATCATTAAGAAGTGGTTACAAATAATAATGAATGAGGTAAAATAAAATGGTAGAATTGAAAAAAGAAGCAGTAAAAGACGTAACATCATTGACAAAAGTAGCACCAGTAGCATTGGCAAAAACAAAGGAAGTCTTGAACCAAGCTGTTGCTGATTTGTACGTAGCCCACGTTGCTTTGCATCAAGTACACTGGTACATGCGTGGTCGTGGTTTCCTTGTATGGCATCCAAAAATGGATGAGTACATGGATGCTCTTGATGGTCACTTGGATGAAATCAGCGAACGTTTAATTACCCTTGGTGGCAAACCTTACTCAACTTTGACAGAATTCCTTCAACACAGTGAAATCGAAGAAGAAGAAGGAGAATTCCGTAACGTTGAAGAAAGCTTGGAACGTGTTCTAGCTATTTATCGCTACCTCATCACTCTTTTCCAAAAAGCTTTGGATGTGACTGACGAAGAAGGCGATGATGTTACAAACGATATCTTTGTTGGTGCTAAGGCTGAACTTGAGAAAACAGTTTGGATGATTGCAGCAGAATTAGGACAAGCACCTGGTTTGTAAGAAATAGAATAATCATATAAAAATCTGTAGGATTACTCTTACGGATTTTTTCTATTCTGTAAGCTATTCCAAACCAGTCTTTTTTTGAGTTTTTTGATAAAATAGTACTATCAGTGAAAAGGATGGAAGCATGACTAAGAAAATCGTAGCTATTTGGGCCCAGGATGAAGAGGGTGTGATTGGTAAGGACAATCGTCTGCCTTGGTATTTACCAGCAGAACTGCAACACTTCAAAGAAACAACTCTGAATCATGCTATCTTGATGGGGCGCGTGACCTTTGATGGGATGGGGCGTCGCTTGCTTCCAAAACGGGAGACCTTGATTTTGACACGTAACCCGGAAGAAAAGATAGATGGGGTTGCTACTTTTCAGGACATCCAGTCTGTTCTCGACTGGTATCAGGGTCAAGACAAGAATCTTTATATTATCGGTGGGAAGCAAATTTTTCAGGCTTTTGAACCCTACCTTGACGAAGTGATTGTGACTCACATTCATGCTCGTGTGGAAGGAGATACCTATTTTCCTGAAGAGTTTGACTTGTCTCTTTTTGAGACTGTTTCAAGCAAATCTTATACCAAAGATGAGAAAAATCCTTATGATTTTACCATCCAATACCGCAAGAGAAAGGAAGTCTAATGGAACGTAGTATATTTGGTTTTTTCACAGCCATGCTGTGTTTGGTCTGCTTACTTGCAGGAGCACAGGCTTTTCGTAAAAAGCGCTATGGACTTTCTGTCCTGCTCTGGTTAAATGCTTTTACCAATTTGGTCAATAGTATCCATGCTTTTTACATGACCTTATTTTAGATAGAATGACAGTATAGAATAGAACGGAAGGAAATCATGCCTACAAATAGGAATAATGATATGATGGTTTATTGCTCATTTTGTGGCAAAAGCCAAGAAGAAGTACAAAAAATAATCGCAGGTAACAACGCCTTTATCTGTAATGAATGTGTGGAGTTAGCCCAGGAGATCATTCGTGAGGAGTTGGCTGAGGAAGTCTTGGCAGACTTGTCTGAGGTACCAAAACCAATTGAACTCCTCCATATCTTGAACCACTATGTAATCGGTCAAGATCGTGCCAAACGTGCCTTGGCAGTGGCAGTTTACAACCACTACAAACGCATCAATTTTCATGATACGCGTGAAGAGTCGGAAGATGTGGATTTGCAGAAGTCAAACATCTTGATGATTGGCCCAACTGGTTCTGGGAAAACTTTCTTGGCCCAGACCTTGGCTAAGAGCTTGAATGTACCTTTTGCGATCGCAGATGCGACAGCTCTTACTGAGGCTGGTTATGTGGGTGAGGACGTGGAAAATATCCTCCTCAAACTCTTGCAGGCTGCTGACTTTAACATTGAACGTGCAGAGCGTGGCATTATCTATGTGGATGAAATTGACAAGATTGCCAAGAAGAGCGAGAACGTGTCTATCACACGTGATGTTTCTGGTGAAGGTGTGCAACAAGCCCTTCTCAAGATTATTGAGGGAACAGTTGCTAGCGTACCGCCTCAAGGTGGACGCAAGCATCCACAACAAGAGATGATTCAAGTGGATACTAAAAATATCCTCTTCATCGTGGGTGGTGCCTTTGATGGTATTGAAGAAATCGTCAAACAACGTCTGGGTGAAAAAGTCATTGGATTTGGTCAAAATAACAAGGCGATTGACGAAAACAGCTCTTACATGCAAGAAATCATCGCAGAAGATATTCAAAAATTCGGTATTATCCCTGAGCTGATTGGACGCTTGCCTGTCTTTGCAGCTCTTGAGCAATTGACGGTTGATGACTTGGTTCGTATCTTGAAAGAGCCAAGAAATGCCTTGGTCAAACAATACCAAACCTTGCTTTCTTATGATGATGTTGAGTTGGAATTTGACGACGAAGCCCTTCAAGAAATCGCCAATAAGGCTATCGAACGCAAAACTGGTGCGCGTGGTCTTCGCTCGATTATCGAAGAAACCATGCTAGATGTCATGTTTGAAGTACCGAGTCAGGAAAATGTGAAATTGGTCCGTATCACAAAAGAAGCTGTCGATGGAACGGATAAACCAATCCTAGAAACAGCCTAGAGGTGACTATGGAACTTAATACACACAATGCTGAAATCTTGCTCAGTGCGGCGAATAAATCCCACTATCCGCAGGATGAACTGCCAGAGATTGCCCTAGCAGGGCGTTCTAATGTTGGCAAGTCTAGCTTTATCAACACCATGCTGAACCGCAAGAATCTAGCCCGAACATCAGGTAAACCTGGTAAAACCCAGCTCCTGAACTTCTTTAACATTGATGACAAGATGCGCTTTGTGGATGTTCCTGGTTATGGCTATGCCCGCGTTTCCAAGAAGGAACGTGAAAAGTGGGGGAGCATGATTGAAGAGTATTTAACGACTCGGGAAAATCTCCGTGCAGTAGTCAGTCTAGTTGATCTCCGTCATGATCCATCAGCAGATGATGTGCAGATGTACGAATTTCTCAAGTATTACGAGATTCCGGTTATCATCGTTGCGACCAAGGCGGACAAGATTCCTCGTGGTAAGTGGAATAAGCATGAATCATCAATCAAAAAGAAATTAAACTTTGACCCAAGTGACGACTTTATCCTCTTTTCATCTGTCAACAAGGCAGGGATGGATGAGGCTTGGAATGCAATCTTAGAAAAATTGTGAGGAAAAGAAAATGGCAAAAACAATTCATACAGATAAAGCTCCAAAGGCTATCGGGCCTTATGTTCAAGGAAAAATCGTTGGCAACCTTTTGTTTGCTAGTGGTCAAGTTCCTCTCTCTCCTGAAACTGGGGAAATCGTTGGAGAAACGATCCAAGAACAGACAGAACAGGTCTTGAAAAACATCGGTGCTATTTTGGCAGAAGCGGGAACTGACTTTGACCATGTTGTCAAAACTACTTGCTTCTTGAGCGATATGAACGACTTTGTTCCTTTTAATGAGGTTTACCAAACGGCCTTTAAAGAGGAATTTCCAGCTCGTTCAGCTGTGGAGGTAGCTCGTCTTCCTCGTGATGTAAAAGTCGAAATCGAAGTCATCGCAGAGATTGGATAAGCTAGTTGAAGTTTGGTGTTGCCAAACTTCTTTTGATATAAGGAGAAAAAGATGACAAAGAAACAACTTCACTTGGTGATTGTGACAGGAATGAGTGGTGCAGGGAAAACAGTTGCCATTCAGTCCTTCGAGGATTTAGGTTATTTTACCATTGATAATATGCCACCGGCTCTCTTACCTAAATTTTTACAGTTGGTGGAAACAAAGGAAGATGACCATAAGTTGGCTTTAGTAGTGGATATGCGTAGTCGTTCTTTCTTTTCAGAGATTCAAGCTGTTTTGGATGAGTTGGAAAATCAAGATGATTTGGATTTCAAAATCCTCTTTTTGGATGCAGCCGATAAGGAATTGGTCGCTCGTTACAAGGAAACCAGACGGAGTCACCCATTAGCAGCAGATGGACGGATTTTGGATGGAATCAAGCTAGAACGTGAGCTCTTGGCGCCTTTGAAAAATATGAGCCAAAATGTGGTGGATACGACAGAACTCACTCCACGTGAACTGCGTAAAACCATTGCAGAGCAGTTTGCGGATCAGGAACAAGCCCAGTCTTTCCGTATCGAAGTCATGTCTTTTGGCTTTAAATATGGAATCCCGATTGATGCAGATTTAGTCTTTGATGTCCGATTCTTGCCAAATCCCTATTATCTTCCAGAACTGCGTAATCAAACGGGTGTGGATGAACCAGTTTATGACTATGTCATGAATCATCCTGAGTCAGAAGACTTTTATCAACATTTATTGGCCTTAATTGAGCCGATTTTGCCAAGTTACCAAAAGGAAGGTAAGTCCGTTTTGACCATTGCCATGGGATGTACGGGTGGACAACACCGTAGTGTGGCCTTTGCTAAACGCTTGGCGCAGGACTTATCCAAGACTTGGCCTGTCAATGAAGGGCATCGCGACAAAGACCGAAGAAAGGAAACGGTAAACCGTTCATGAGAAAACCAAAGATAACGGTGATTGGTGGAGGTACTGGGATCCCTGTCATTCTAAAAAGTCTGCGGGAAAAAGATGTGGAAATCGCTGCTATCGTAACGGTGGCAGATGATGGTGGTTCTTCAGGTGAACTCAGAAAAAATATGCAGCAGTTGACACCGCCAGGTGATCTTCGCAATGTCCTTGTGGCCATGTCGGATATGCCTAAGTTTTATGAGAAAGTCTTTCAGTATCGCTTTTCTGAAGATGCGGGAGCCTTTGCTGGCCATCCATTGGGAAATCTCATTATTGCAGGTCTGTCAGAAATGCAGGGTTCGACCTATAATGCCATGCAGTTGCTGAGCAAATTTTTCCACACAACTGGGAAGATTTATCCTTCCAGTGACCATCCTTTGACCTTGCACGCAGTCTTTCAGGATGGGACAGAGGTGGCTGGAGAGAGCCATATTGCAGACCATCCAGGTATGATTGACCACGTCTATGTGACCAATACTCTCAACGATGATACGCCTCTGGCCAGTCGTCGAGTAGTGCAGACCATTCTTGAAAGTGACATGATTGTCCTCGGACCTGGTTCTCTCTTTACCTCTATTTTGCCCAATATCGTTATTAAGGAAATCGGGCAGGCGCTTTTGGAAACCAAGGCAGAAATCGCCTATGTCTGCAATATCATGACCCAACGTGGGGAAACGGAACACTTTACAGATAGTGATCACGTGGAAGTCTTGCATCGTCACCTTGGTCGACCTTTTATCGATACCGTCTTGGTGAATATCGAAAAAGTGCCTCAGGAATACATGAATTCCAATCGCTTTGATGAATACTTGGTGCAGGTAGAACATGATTTTGCTGGTCTTTGTAAGCAAGTTCCGCGTGTGATTTCATCCAACTTCCTTCGTCTGGAAAATGGTGGTGCCTTCCACGATGGGGATTTGCTCGTGGATGAGTTGATGCGCATTATACAGGTGAGAAAATGAGTTTCACAGTAGCAGTAAAAGAAGAAATCCTGAGTCAGCACCATCTAAGTCGGCATGAATTATCTGCCATTATCAAGATGTCTGGTAGCATCGGTCTCTCAACTTCAGGCTTGACCTTGTCTGTCGTGACAGAAAATGCCAAACTGGCCCGTCACCTCTATGAGTCCTTTCTCCATTTCTACGAAATCAAATCGGAAATTCGCCACCACCAAAGAAGTAATCTTCGGAAGAATCGAGTCTATACTGTTTTTACAGATGAAAAGGTACAGGACTTGCTGAGTGATTTGCACTTGGCAGACTCCTTCTTTGGCCTAGAAACAGGTATTGACGAGGCGATTTTATCGGATGAGGAAGCAGGCCGTGCTTATCTCTGTGGCGCTTTCTTGGCAAATGGGAGCATTCGTGACCCCGAGTCAGGTAAGTACCAGTTGGAAATCAGTTCTGTTTATCTGGATCACGCGCAAGGGATTGCTTCTCTTCTCCAGCAATTTTTACTGGATGCTAAGGTGCTTGAGCGCAAGAAGGGGGCGGTGACCTACCTCCAGCGTGCCGAAGACATTATGGACTTCTTGATTGTCATCGGAGCTATGCAGGCGCGTGATGATTTTGAGCGAGTAAAGATTTTGCGAGAAACCCGTAACGACCTCAATCGGGCCAATAATGCTGAAACAGCTAATATCGCTCGGACAGTTTCTGCCAGCATGAAGACTATCAACAATATCAGTAAAATCAAAGATATCATGGGATTAGAAAATCTGCCAGTGGATTTGCAGGAAGTAGCGCAGTTGCGGATTCAGCACCCAGACTACTCTATCCAGCAGTTAGCAGATAGTCTCAGCACTCCCCTTACAAAAAGTGGTGTCAACCACAGACTCAGAAAGATAAACAAATTAGCCGATGAGTTATAAAGATATAAAACACCTCTTTCTTGACAATTGAATAGAGCATGTGAGATAATAAAGAGGAATTGAGAAGTTCTAGCATTTTAGTGCTAAAACAGAAATCCCCTCGGTACTGCAATACCGAGGGGATTTTTTCTGGGTTAGATAGCACTAACCAGGAAGGTTACTTATCAAAGTGATCGTCTAACCAACGAGTCACCAGCCATGAGATGATACTCTCGATGACTGCAATAAGTACTATTTTGAGAAGTTCTAGCATCTGTAATACCTCCTTTTCCAAGGCGTATCGTTAGTGCCATCGTTATTATATCACATGCTCTATCAATTTGATAGGACATTTTTGCTTTTTGAAAAAGAGGGGGAAAGGTATGAGCTAACCAGATTGTATATGAACTATAAAACCACGAATCGTAGGACTCGTGGTTCTTTTCTTATAAACTGGTTGAGTGTTTTGGTTGTACTTTCTGCTCAGGGTCAATGTAGTTGATGGCATTGTTGACAGCAGTTGGTGCTTCTCCCAGTCCTGTCGCAATTAAGTCAATTTTTCCATCATAATAGCAGCAGTCACCGATAGCATAGATACCTGCTAGGCTAGATTCCTGTTTACTGTTGACGATAATCTTGTGGCGGTTGAGGTCCAGACCCCAGTTTTTGAGGTTACCGACAGAAGACTTGAAACCATAGTTGACAAAGAGGTGGTCTATGTCAATCGTTTCGGTTTCATCAGATTTAACTTTTGTGATTTCCAACTTGTCAAGCGTTTTTCCATCTCCAAGGAGTTGGCTAGGAACGAATGGTGTCTTGATGGATACAGATGATTCTTGTAAGGCTTGAACACTGTGCTCCAAGGCGCGGAAATTATCTCTGCGGTGAACAAGGGTAGTTGGTGCAATTTTTTCAAAAGCCAAAGCCCAATCCACAGCCGAGTCTCCTCCACCAAGAATCGTCACTTTCTTACCAGCGTATTGCTGGATGTTGGAAACGTGGTAGTGGATATTTTCATAGCCTTCAACGCCTTCTAGTTCCAGCGGACGTGGTTTAAAGGCACCGCCACCCATAGCGATGATAACAGTTTTAGACAGGTGACTTCCTTTAGAAGTTGTGATGACAAAGCCTTCTTCTTGTTTTTCAATCTCAAGAACTGTTTCGTTGAGATGAATAGGGGTATCAAAGCCATTTAATTGCTCGATTAGACGGTTAGTCAATTCTTCTCCAGTCAGGTTTGGGAAACCTGGAACGTCGAGGATTTCCTTTTCAGGATAGAGAATAGCAGGTTGTCCACCTAGTTGGGGAAGAGAGTCGATGATTTGGACCTTGGCTTGGCGTAGGTGGGCATAGAAGGCTGCAAAAAGCCCGACAGGACCACCACCTACAATGGTAATATCATAGAGTTGAGACATGGTTTCTCCTTTGTTTTTTCTAGTCAGTTTATTTTATCATATTTTTCCTTAATTTAAAATGAAGTAGGATAGGGAAAAAAATGCCAGAAAAATGGTATAATAGAAAGGAACGTGTTTGGACAGAGAGGAGACAGCAGATGAACTTTCAACAATTATCCAATCTGCAATATTGGACTAGCTTGTTTTCTAGTCCTTGGAGTATTGCCATCAATGTGTTTGATATTTTGATTGTGGCCTATATTTTATATCGTTTTACAAAAGCGATAGCTGGCACCAAGATTATGATTTTGGTGCGGGGGGTCGTGATCTTCGTATTAGCCCAGGTTGTGGCCAATATCCTTGGTTTAACAACAATTTCTTGGTTGATTAATCAAATTATAACCTATGGGGTTATTGCTGCGGTTGTTATCTTCTCTCCAGAGATTCGGACTGGTTTGGAACGTTTGGGAAGGGCGACAGATTTCTTTTCTACTACTCAAATTAGTTCAGAAGAGCAAATGATTCGTGCTTTTGTCAAATCAGTTGAATACATGAGTCCTCGTAAGATTGGTGCTCTGGTTGCTATTCAACGGGTTCGCACCTTGCAAGAATATATTGCGACAGGAATTCCCTTGGATGCCAATATTTCAGCTGAACTCCTTATTAATATCTTTATCCCCAACACTCCCCTACACGATGGTGCTGTGATTATCAGAGAAAATCGAATAGCAGTAACCTCTGCCTATCTGCCCTTGACAGAAAGCACAGGGATTTCAAAGGAATTTGGGACCAGACACCGGGCGGCTATCGGTTTGTCAGAAGTATCCGATGCCTTGACCTTTATCGTCTCAGAGGAAACAGGAGGCATTTCTATTACCTATAACGGTGTTTTCAAGCATGACTTGACGATTGAAGAATTTGAAGCAGAGCTACGAGCAATTCTTTTGCCAGCTGTTGAGGAAAAAGTCAGTTTTAAGGACCGTTTGCTAGGAGGTTGGAAATATGAGAAAAAATAGTCTATATATCATTTCATCTCTCTTTTTTGCTTGTGTCTTATTTATTTATGCAACGTCAACCAACTTTCAAAATAGCAATACCGCAAGGCAGGTCAAATCAGAAACCTACACCAATACGATAACGAACGTTCCTATCGATATTCACTATGATAATGACCAGTATTTCATTAGTGGATTTGCATCAGAAGTTTCAGTGATATTAACCGGAGCTAATCGTGTGACCTTGGCCAGCGAAATGCAGGAGAGCACTCGTAAGTTTAAGGTCACAGCGGATTTGACGGATGCCAGTGTTGGAACGATTGAAGTTCCCTTGAATATTGAAAATCTTCCAAGCGGATTGACCGCTGTGGCAACGCCTCAAAAGATTACAGTGAAAGTTGGGAAGAAGGTTAAGCGAGATGGGATGATTGTTGTGCCACAAGTTGACCAAAGCCAGATTGATTCCAAGCTACAAATTGATAGTGTAACCGTGTCAAACGAACGAGTTTCTGTCACAACTGACCAAGAAACACTAGCTAAAATTGATCGTATTATTGCGCTTTTACCAACTAGCGAACGGATTACAGGAAATTACAGTGGTTCAGTACCTTTGCAGGCAATCGACCGTAATGGTGTTGTCTTACCGGCAGTTATTACTCCGTTCGACACAACAATGAAGGTGACTACAAAACCAGTAGCACCAAGTTCAAGTACATCAAATTCAACTACAAGCAGTTCGTCGGAGACATCTTCGTCAACGAAAGCAACTAGTTCAAAAACGAATTAAAAATAGGAAAAGGATTTTATAAAAATGGGTAAATATTTTGGGACTGATGGAGTCCGTGGAGAAGCTAACGTAGAATTAACGCCAGAATTGGCCTTTAAGCTAGGACGTTTTGGAGGATATGTTCTTAGCCAACATGAAACGGAAGCACCGAAAGTTTTTGTAGGACGTGATACACGTATTTCAGGAGAAATGCTAGAATCAGCCTTGGTGGCGGGACTCCTTTCTGTGGGGATTCACGTATACAAACTAGGCGTTCTGGCAACACCAGCAGTAGCTTACTTGGTCAAAACTGAAGGAGCAAGTGCCGGTGTCATGATTTCTGCTAGTCACAACCCAGCCCTTGATAATGGGATTAAGTTCTTTGGTGGTGATGGCTTCAAACTGGATGATGAAAAAGAAGCAGAAATTGAAGCCTTGCTAGATGCTGCGGAAGATACTCTTCCTCGTCCAAGTGCTGAAGGCTTGGGAACCTTGGTAGATTATCCAGAAGGCTTGCGTAAGTATGAAGGCTACCTTGTTTCAACTGGAACTCCTCTTGATGGAATGAAGGTTGCCTTGGATACAGCCAATGGTGCAGCTTCTACAAGTGCCCGTCAAATCTTTGCAGATCTTGGTGCTCAATTAACTGTTATCGGGGAAACACCAGATGGTCTTAACATCAACCTTAATGTTGGTTCAACCCACCCAGAAACCCTTCAAGAAGTGGTCAAAGAAAGTGGGTCTGCTATCGGTTTGGCCTTTGATGGAGACAGTGACCGTTTGATTGCTGTTGATGAGAATGGGGATATCGTTGATGGTGATAAAATCATGTACATCATCGGGAAATACCTTTCTGAAAAAGGACAATTGGCTCAAAATACAATTGTGACAACCGTTATGTCTAACCTTGGTTTCCACAAGGCCTTGGACCGTGAAGGCATTAACAAGGCAGTCACTGCAGTTGGCGACCGCTACGTTGTTGAAGAAATGAGAAAATCATGCTACAACCTCGGTGGTGAACAGTCTGGTCACGTCATCTTGATGGACTACAATACAACAGGTGATGGTCAATTATCAGCTGTCCAATTGACAAAAATCATGAAGGAAACTGGTAAGAGCTTGTCAGAGTTGGCAGCAGAAGTAACCATCTATCCACAAAAATTAGTCAATATCCGAGTGGAAAATGCCATGAAGGAAAAGGCTATGGAAGTGCCAGCTATCAAGGATATCATCGAGAAGATGGAAGAAGAAATGGCAGGGAATGGCCGTATCCTAGTACGCCCAAGTGGAACAGAGCCCCTCTTGCGTGTTATGGCAGAAGCGCCTACAACAGAAGAAGTGGACTACTATGTTGATACCATCGCAGACGTAGTTCGAGCTGAAATCGGGATTGACTAAATCCTAGAAAACTAGATGAAAATAAAAAATTATGGTACAATAGCTTATAATATTGTAGCCAAGGGAGAAAGACATGAATCTTAAACGTGAACAAGAATTTGTTAGTCAGTATCATTTTGATGCGCGTAATTTTGAATGGGAAAATGAAAATGGAGCTCCTGAAACTAAGGTGGATGTGAACTTCCAACTAATTCAACATGACCAAGAAAATCAAGTGACTTCCTTGATTGTTGTCTTGAGTTTTATGATTGTATTTGATAAATTTGTCATCAGTGGAACCATTTCACAGGTGAACCATATCGATGGTCGTATTGTTAACGAACCAAGTGAATTGAACCAAGAAGAAGTGGAAACCTTGGCTCGTCCATGTTTGAACATGCTCAACCGTTTGACTTACGAAGTAACTGAAATTGCATTAGACTTACCAGGAATCAATTTGGAGTTCTAATATGAAATTAGCTGTTATCACAGATTCCTCTGCCTATCTCAGTGCAGAGGCCTTGCAAAGAGAAGATTTATATGTCTTGGATATTCCTGTCAATATTGATGGTGAAGAGTATGTCGAAGGCATCAATCTGACTGCTGAGGAATTTTACCAAAAAATGTCTCAGGCCTCTGAATTGCCTAAGACCAGTCAACCAAGTATTGCCAAGTTAGATGAGATTCTAACTTCGCTTAAATAACAAGGCTATACACATGTTTTGGGGCTTTTCCTATCTTCTGGAATTTCAGGTTTTTACCAAAATATCCAGTACATGATAGAAGAATATGAGGGCTTAACCATTGCCTTCCCAGACACTTTGATTACAAGTGCTCCTCTGGGTATCATGGTTGAGAGTGTCTTTAACTGGCGAGACCAGGGCGATGATTTTGCCATCATTCAGGATAAGCTAGCCATTCAAATCAGCCGTACGTCAGCTTTTATCATGGTAGATGATTTAGATCATTTGGTAAAAGGTGGGCGCCTTTCAAATGGAGCTGCGATTTTGGGCAATCTGCTAAGCATTAAGCCAATCCTCTATTTTAATGATCAAGGTGTGATTGAAGTGTACGAAAAAGTTCGTACTGAAAAGAAAGCAACTAAGCGCTTAATTGAGATTATCAAGGAAGCCACAGCTTCAGGCCAATACCGTATCATTGTCATTCACGGAAATGCCCCTGAAAAGGCTGAGGAATTGCGTCAGCACTTACTTGAATCTGGAGTAGGTACGGATATTTCACTTGCTACATTTGGTAGTGTCATTGGAACACACCTAGGAGCAGGAAGTATTGCTCTAGGTTATATTCCAGTGATTTAGTTGGCGCTTCTAGGCTAGTTAAGAAATCTTGTATCATAGCAATTGAACACGGACTACCTGCCTCTTGAAAAAAGATGCTAGTCTTGCCTTTCATGGAAAGTCAGTGCCATTCCCTATTTTTCATGGGCAGCTAAGGTCCTTTGTATCTTGATAATTGAACACGCCTGGAACCCTCTGTGAAAAAGATAGTTCTTCCAAGGAGTATCTACTCCTTGATCAGAACTCCTATTTTCACTTTGTGTTCCTACAGGCTTTGTATCTTAAATAGGAGTAAAGATGAGTATTCGAGTAATTATTGCTGGTTTTAAGGGAAAGATGGGCCAGGCTGCTTGTCAGATGGTCTTGGTTGATCCAGACTTGGACTTGGTAGCAGTTTTGGATCCTTTTGAGTCTGAATCAGAATGGCAGGGTATTCCTGTTTTCAAGGATAAGGCTGATTTGGTTGGTTTTGAAGCGGATGTCTGGGTAGATTTTACTACTCCAACTGTTGCCTACGAAAATACACGTTTTGCTCTTGAAAATGGCTTTGCTCCAGTAGTTGGAACAACAGGTTTCACAAGTGAAGAAATTGCAGAGCTAAAAGAATTTTCTCGTGCCCAAGATTTGGGTGGTTTGATAGCTCCAAATTTCGCCTTGGGTGCTGTCTTGCTTATGCAATTTTCAAGGCAGGCTGCTAAATATTTCCCAAATGTGGAGATTATCGAGCTCCATCATGACAAGAAAAAGGATGCTCCGAGTGGAACTGCTATTAAAACAGCTGAGTTAATGGCAGAAGTTCGAGAGTCTATCCAGCAGGGTGCAGCAGATGAGCAAGAATTGATTACAGGTGCCCGTGGTGCTGACTTTGATGGCATGCGGATCCACTCAGTACGTTTGCCAGGCTTAGTAGCCCATCAGGAAGTAATCTTTGGCAATCAGGGAGAAGGATTGACCCTCCGTCATGACTCCTATGATCGCAGCTCCTTCATGACAGGGGTGAATTTGGGAATTAAAGAAGTTGTCAAGCGTCATGAGCTTGTCTATGGATTAGAACACTTATTATGAGATTAACGCAAATGCCTTCTGAATTTCAGAAGGCTTTACCAGTATTAGAAAAAATTAAAGAAGCAGGTTTTGAGGCCTATTTTGTTGGGGGTTCTGTTCGAGATGCCCTCCTCAATCGTCCCATCCACGATGTGGACGTTGCGACGTCTTCTTATCCAGAAGAGACCAAGCAGATTTTTCCGCGAACAGCCGATATCGGAATCGAGCATGGAACTGTCTTGGTCTTAGATGGGGACGAGGAATATGAGGTGACTACTTTTCGGACAGAAGATGTCTATGTGGACTATCGTAGACCTAGTGCGGTTTCTTTTGTTCGCTCGCTAGAAGAAGACCTCAAGCGCCGTGATTTTACAGTCAATGCCTTTGCCTTGGATGAGACAGGAGAAATCGTTGACTTGTTCCATGGTTTAGACGATTTGGAAAATCAAGTCTTGAGGGCGGTTGGAGTGGCAAGTGAGCGTTTCAACGAAGATGCTTTGCGGATTATGCGTGGCTTCCGTTTTCAGGCCAGTCTTGGCTTTGAGCTTGAGCCAGAAACCTTTAAAGCTATGAAGACTTTGACGCCACTTTTGGAGAAAATTTCTGTGGAGCGTACCTTCGTTGAGTTTGATAAACTCTTGCTGGCTCCATTTTGGAGAAGGGGTTTGACTTCCATGATTGAGAGTCAAGCTTATGACTATCTCCCTGATATGGCAGCTAGCCAGGACAAGCTCAATAGACTGTTTGATTTAGAGACTGATTTCACCTTTGAATCTTCAGAGCAAGCCTGGGCGGCTCTACTGTGGGCTTTGGAGATTGAAAATGCGCAGCCATTTTTGAAGGCTTGGAAGACCTCACGTCAATTTGCCAAGCAGGTACAAGATTTGCTGACTATTTTGGCTTTGCGTGAAAAGGGAGAATTGAGCAAGCGCGATTGTTATCGCTTTGACTTGGATTTACTTTTACAGGCTGAAAATCTTCGACAGGCTCAAGGAAAACCAGTCAACCCACAAGCCATAACAGAAACCTACCAGAGTTTGACCATTCATGATAAGAAAGAAATCCAAATCAACGGTGGTATTTTGATCAAGGAATATGGTTATCAGCCGGGCCCAGACTTGGGAGATATTTTAACAGAGATTGAATATGCCATTGTCGATGGAGAATTGAAAAATGACCGTCAAGCCATCCATGCTTATCTAAGGGAGAAAAAATGAGTGATTTTATCGTTGAAAAACTAAGTAAATCCGTTGGTGACAAGACCGTTTTTAAGGATATTTCCTTTATTATCCATGACCTAGATAGAATTGGTCTGATTGGTGTCAATGGAACGGGCAAGACCACCCTTTTGGACGTCCTTTCTGGTGTTTCTGGATTTGATGGGGATGTCAGTCCCTTTTCAGCTAAGAATGATTACCAGATTGGTTACTTGACCCAAGATCCTGATTTTGATGATAGCAAGACAGTCTTGGATACGGTTCTCTCCAGCGACCTCAAGGAAATCCAGCTCATTCGTGAGTATGAATTGATCATGCTCAACTATAATGAGGACAAACAGGCGCGTTTGGAACGTGTCATGGCTGAAATGGATTCTCTCCAAGCTTGGGAAATTGAGAGTCAGGTCAAGACGGTTCTCAGCAAGCTGGGGATTCAGGACTTATCTACTCCTGTTGGGGAATTGTCAGGTGGTCTGAGAAGACGGGTTCAGTTGGCGCAAGTCTTACTTGGTAATCACGACCTTTTGCTTTTGGATGAGCCGACCAACCATCTGGATATTGCGACTATTGAGTGGCTGACCATCTTTTTGAAAAATTCCAAGAAAACAGTCCTTTTTATCACCCACGACCGTTATTTCCTAGACGCTTTGTCAACTCGGATTTTCGAATTGGATCGCGCAGGCTTGACCGAGTACCAGGGAAATTACCAGGACTATGTTCGCCTAAAGGCGGAACAGGATGAGCGTGACGCGACTCTTCTTCACAAAAAACAACAACTCTACAAACAAGAATTGGCCTGGATGCGCAGACAACCGCAGGCGCGTGCGACCAAGCAGCAGGCTCGTATCAATCGTTTCCATGACTTGAAAAAGGAAGTTTCAGGCAGTAGTGCTGAGACAGACTTGACCATGAACTTTGAAACCAGTCGGATTGGGAAGAAAGTCATCGAGTTTCAGGATGTTTCTTTTGCCTATGCAAATAAGCCCATTTTGCAAGATTTTAATCTCTTAGTTCAGGCCAAAGACCGTATCGGAATCGTTGGAGACAACGGTGTTGGGAAATCAACTCTCCTTAACTTGATTGCAGGCATTCTTGAGCCGACAGCAGGACAAGTTGTGATTGGAGAAACTGTTCGCATTGCCTATTTCTCTCAGCAAATTGAGGGCTTGGATGAAAGCAAGAGAGTTATAAATTACCTGCAGGAAGTGGCAGAAGAGGTCAAGACCAGCGGTGGTTCTACGACTTCGATTGCAGAGTTGCTGGAGCAGTTCCTTTTCCCACGTTCGACGCATGGAACCTTGATTGAGAAATTGTCTGGGGGAGAGAAAAAACGTCTTTATCTCCTCAAACTGCTCTTGGAAAAACCAAATGTTCTTCTTTTAGACGAGCCAACCAATGATTTAGATATTGCGACCTTGACAGTTTTGGAGAATTTCTTGCAAGGCTTTGCTGGTCCAGTTTTGACAGTTAGCCATGACCGCTATTTCTTGGATAAGGTAGCGACCAAGATTCTCGCTTTTGAGGATGGCAAGATTCGTCCTTTCTTTGGTCATTATACCGATTACCTTGATGAAAAAGCCTTTGAAACAGAGTTGGTCAATCAGGTGCAAAAGGCCGAAAAGGAGAAAGTAGTCAAGGTTCGAGAAGACAAGAAACGCATGACCTACCAAGAAAAGCAGGAGTGGGCAAGTATTGAAGGTGATATTGAAGCCTTGGAAAACCGTATCGCTGCTATTGAAGAGGAAATGCAGGCCAACGGCTCTGACTTTGGCAAACTGGCTACTCTTCAGAAAGAGCTAGATGAGAAAAACGAAGCACTCCTTGAAAAATACGAACGCTATGAGTATCTAAGTGACTTTGATAGCTAGAAGAATAGAAAAATCCCGTCTCATGACAGGATTTCTCTATTCTTTTTTAGTTTCTTGATGAAAGATATTTTGCCAAGTTTCGTGGCGACGCCAGATACTGGTATGGACGATACCATCTAACTCATAGCAGATGAGTTTGGTCTTCTGACTGATGGAAGTAATCTGGATATCCTTGATAGCTGAATTCAAGTCTTTTTCGGCTTTATAGGCCTCTTTATCCATCTGATTTCCGTCTTGACGAATATAGACAAAATCGTCAGCCAAGAGTTCTTCCAGTTGATTTCCCTGATCAATCAATTGTTCGCGCATCAGCAATTTTTTATAGACATTGTCTAAAATTTCATCCTCAGGGATAGGTGCTGGCTCGATATGGACATCGGTATCAAAGACTCCAAAACGTTCCTCCAGCATAGACTCGACCTGATCCGCAATTTCATGGCTTTCAAAAACAGATAAGTCAGGATTCATTTCTAGCGTAATATCAAGGTAGATATTACTACCGTAGGTACGACCTCTTTGAGACTTAATCTTGCTGATTTTGGGAATTTCCATGATGGCTTTTTGATAATCCTCAAGCAGACGGTCGTCAAAACCATCTGAAAGACTAAAGGAAGACTCGATAAAGATATCATAGGCAGTTTTCAAGATAAAGAAAGTGATGACGATGGCAACCAGTTTATCCACAATCGGATAATTAAAGCTGCTAGCCAGGATGGCAATGGTAGTACCAAGTGAGGTAACAGCGTCAGAAAGATTGTCCTTAGCAGCAGCCTTCAGAGCCTTAGAGTTGGATTTCTTACTGAGGCGAGTGTTATAGAGATAAACCACAAACATAATCGCTGCAGAAATGATTCCTAGAGTGGCACCAAGAGGATCAATGACTGTTTCTTCACGACTGAGAATCTTCTGAATGGTATCCCTTAGGACATCGAATCCGACATAGAACATGATGATAGAAGTGATTAAGCTAGCCAAATCCTCAATCTTCCAGTGGCCAAAACGGTGGTCTCGGTCAGCAGGCTGGCGCGCCATTCGAATCCCAATCAAGAGAGCAATATTTCCAATGATGTCCGACACGTTGTTGTAACCATCGGCTACCAAACTGGATGAATGAAGAAGGTGACCAGTTGCTAATTTGGCTGCAGACAAGATCAAATAGGTCGAAATACTGATAATGGCCCCACGCTCAGCTAACTTGAGATTTGAAATAGATTGCTTCATTCAACTTCCTTTCTAGTCACATAGCATTTTACCATTATACTGGTTTTCAAGGGAAAATTCAAATAAGGCAGTTTTTACTCTTTGAAAACTTTTCAAAATTTGGTATAATAGTACTACTCAAGGGAGTAGCTGGCAGAAACCTGTGATAGTGTCGTCATTCCGAATTTTATACTGAAGAGTATGCTTTCCGGCCCTATCTTAAACAGCGAGACTTGTTATGATTAACAGGTCTCTTTTTGTTTGTCGTGAAAAGATACGATGAGAAAAAGAGAGTCTGTTTTGCACACAATGTCAAGGAGGAGACACATGTCAAAAGAACAAAAACGCCAAGCGTTTTACATTCAAAGTCCTGAAGAGGTCTTGAAGGCTGTGGATGCGACCGAACAAGGTTTGTCATCAAGTGAGGCGGAAAAGCGCCTTGCCGAATTTGGCCACAATGAACTCGAAGAAGGAGAGAAACGATCAATCCTGGTCAAATTCATCGAACAGTTTAAGGATTTGATGATTATCATCCTAGTTGCGGCGGCTATTTTGTCAGTCGTGACTTCTGGTGGGGAAGATATTGCAGATGCTATTATCATCCTAGCTGTGGTTATCATTAACGCTGCCTTTGGTGTTTATCAAGAAGGAAAAGCAGAAGAAGCCATTGAAGCTCTCAAATCCATGTCTAGTCCAGCTGCCCGCGTTCTGCGTGATGGGCATATGGCGGAGATTGATTCTAAAGAATTAGTACCAGGTGATATCGTTGCCCTTGAAGCTGGTGACGTAGTACCTGCAGATCTACGTTTGCTTGAAGCCAACTCTCTTAAAATCGAAGAAGCAGCTCTTACAGGTGAGTCTGTGCCAGTCGAAAAAGACTTGACAGTTGAACTTGCTGCAGATGCTGGTATTGGGGACCGTGTCAACATGGCCTTCCAAAACTCTAACGTGACCTATGGTCGTGGTCTTGGTGTTGTTGTCAATACAGGTATGTACACGGAAGTTGGTCATATCGCGGGTATGCTCCAAGATGCGGATGAGACGGATACACCACTCAAACAAAACTTGAACAACCTTTCTAAGGTCTTGACCTATGCTATCTTGGTCATTGCCCTTGTTACTTTTGTAGTTGGAGTCTTCATTCAAGGAAAAAATCCACTTGGTGAGTTGATGACCTCTGTTGCGCTTGCCGTTGCAGCAATTCCAGAAGGGCTACCAGCTATCGTAACTATCGTTCTTGCTCTTGGTACTCAAGTTTTGGCCAAACGAAACTCTATCGTTCGTAAGTTGCCAGCAGTAGAAACACTTGGTTCAACTGAAATCATCGCTTCTGATAAGACTGGTACGCTGACTATGAACAAGATGACAGTCGAAAAAGTCTTCTACGATGCAGTCCTACATGACTCAGCTGATGACATTGAACTAGGGCTTGAAATGCCCCTTCTTCGTTCAGTTGTTTTGGCCAATGATACCAAAATAGATGTGGAAGGCAACCTGATTGGTGACCCAACCGAAACAGCCTTTATCCAATATGCGTTGGACAAGGGCTACGATGTCAAAGGATTTTTAGACAAATATCCTCGTGTGGCTGAATTGCCATTTGATTCTGAACGTAAGCTCATGTCAACAGTTCATCCACTTGCAGATGGACGCTTCCTCGTAGCTGTTAAAGGTGCGCCAGACCAACTCTTGAAACGTTGTGTTCTTCGTGACAAAGCTGGGGATATTGCTCCGATTGATGAGAATGTTACAAACCTCATCCATACAAACAACTCTGAAATGGCCCACCAAGCCTTGCGTGTCCTTGCAGGTGCTTATAAGATTATTGATAGCATTCCAGAAAACCTGACTTCTGAAGAGCTTGAAAATGATTTAATCTTTACTGGTTTGATTGGGATGATTGACCCTGAACGTCCTGAAGCTGCTGAGGCTGTTCATGTGGCTAAGGAAGCGGGAATTCGTCCAATCATGATTACAGGTGACCACCAAGATACTGCAGAAGCTATTGCTAAACGTTTGGGAATCATTGATGCAAATGATACAGAAGGACACGTTTTAACTGGTGCTGAGCTCAACGAACTGTCAGATGAAGACTTTGAAAAAGTAGTTGGTCAATACTCTGTTTATGCCCGTGTATCTCCAGAACATAAGGTTCGTATCGTCAAGGCTTGGCAAAAACAAGGTAAAGTCGTTGCCATGACAGGTGACGGTGTCAATGATGCGCCAGCTCTGAAAACAGCCGATATCGGTATCGGTATGGGAATCACTGGTACAGAGGTTTCTAAGGGAGCTTCTGACATGATTCTTGCAGATGATAACTTTGCGACTATCATTGTTGCAGTTGAAGAAGGACGTAAGGTCTTCTCAAACATTCAAAAGACTATTCAGTACCTACTTTCTGCCAATACTGCTGAAGTATTAACCATCTTCCTATCAACCTTGTTTGGTTGGGATGTCTTGCAGCCAGTTCATCTTTTGTGGATCAACTTGGTAACGGATACCTTCCCAGCTATCGCTCTAGGTGTTGAGCCAGCTGAGCCTGGTGTCATGAACCATAAACCACGTGGACGCAAGGCAAGCTTCTTCTCAGGTGGTGTTTTGAGTTCTATCATCTATCAAGGTGTACTCCAAGCAGCTATTGTTATGAGTGTTTATGGTCTTGCCCTTCTTTACCCAGTGCATGTGGGTGACAATCATGCCATTCATGCGGATGCCCTTACTATGGCCTTTGCAACCCTTGGTTTGATTCAGCTCTTCCATGCCTATAATGTCAAGTCTGTTTACCAATCCATCTTGACAGTTGGCCCATTCAAGTCTAAGACCTTCAACTGGTCCATCTTGGTATCCTTCATCCTTCTCATGGCAACAATCGTCGTAGAACCGCTTGAAGGAATCTTCCACGTAACCAAACTAGACTTGTCACAATGGGGAATCGTTATAGGCGGAAGCTTCTCAATGATTATTATTGTCGAAATCGTTAAATTTATCCAACGCAAACTTGGCTTTGACAAGAATGCGATTTAAAAAGAAAAAGTCATCTTCGGATGGCTTTTTGCTACAGTTGAGGGAAAGGGCTTGCAGTTGCCGTCTTTTGTGCTATAATTGCTATAATATAGTAAAAAACAAGAGGAGTGTGAGGAAGTGGAAAAGAAAATTGTGAAGGATATTTTGTTTTTATCTCAGGTATCTCAGCCGGCAAGTCAGGAAGACCTTTATCTTGCCAGAGATTTGCAGGATACACTCTTAGCAAATCGTGAGACTTGTGTCGGTCTGGCTGCCAATATGATTGGGGTGCAGAAGCGTGTGATTATCTTTAATCTTGGTTTGGTTCCTGTGGTCATGTTTAATCCAGTGCTCCTGTCCTCTGAAGGAGCTTATGAGACAGAAGAAGGCTGTTTGTCCTTGACAGGTGTGAGACCTACTAAGCGTTATGAAACTATAAGGGTTGCCTATCGTGACAGCAAGTGGCAGGAACAGACCATTACCTTGACAGGCTTCCCAGCCCAGATTTGCCAGCATGAACTGGATCACTTGGAAGGACGAATCATTTAGGAGGAAAGCAAATGAAACGAATAGTCTTTGAACTTATTTTTATCGCAACGACCTGGTATATCTTTTTACCGCCTCTTAACCTGACCAGCTGGGAATTTATCTTTTTCCTTTGTGGGCATTTGTTAGTTGTGGCAATCTTATTTGGTTTTGGCAAGGGAATCAATCTGGTCAAAACAGTTCACGTGCGTCATGGCAAGGCGGAAGCAGCCTTAAATTTTGAGGGTTTCAAAATCAATCGGTTAGGGAAAATTCTTTTTGCTTCTATTGGAGGAATTCTTCTCTTGGCTGGTTTAGTTTCCTTGGTGACCTCCAGCATTTTTCAGGCTAAAAATTATGCCAATGTAGTCACGGTTACGGAAAAAGACTTTACTGATTTTCCTAAGACTGATACCAGTAAGGTTCCTATTTTAGATAGAAGTACTGCTGAAAAAATTGGGGACCGCTACTTGGGTTCCCTAACGGATAAGGTATCGCAGTACGTAGCGGCAGACACCTATACTCAACTAACGATTGACGGAAAGCCTTATCGAGTTACGCCACTAGAATACGCAGACCCTATCAAGTGGTTTAATAATCAAGCTAAGGGAATCGGCGAGTATATCAAGGTGGACATGGTAACTGGAAATGCGGACTTGGTGGACTTGAAGATACCAATCAAGTATTCGGATTCGGAGTATTTTAACCGTGATGTCAAACGTCACCTGCGCTTGAAGTACCCAACAAAGATCTTCAAGACTCCATCTTTTGAGGTGGACGATGAGGGTAATCCTTTCTATGTAGCAACGGTTTACCAAAAGCAATTTGGCCTTGCGGTTCCTCGTCCTGTTTCAGTCATTATCTTGGATGCCACAAATGGAGAAACAAAGGAATACAGCTTGTCAGATGTTCCAGAATGGGTGGACAGGGTTTATCCAGCTGAGGAAACCATTGAGCAAATCAACTACAACGGCAAGTACAAGGACGGTTTCTGGAATGCCATGATTTCCAAGAAAAACGTGACCCAGACTACCAAGGGCTATAATTACTTGTCTATCGGTAATGACATTTACCTCTACACAGGTGTGACATCGGCCAATGCAGATGAAAGTAATCTTGGTTTTATCCTTGAAAATATGCGAACAGGAGAAATCACTAAGTACAGCTTGGCTTCTGCGACCGAAGAATCAGCCCGTGAATCAGCCGAAGGTGCTGTTCAGGAGAAATCCTACAAGGCAACCTTCCCAATCCTCATCAACCTCAATGACAAGCCTCTCTACATCATGGGCTTGAAGGACAATGCTGGCTTGGTCAAAGAGTACGCCTTGGTTGACGCAGTCGAGTACCAAAATGTTATCGTAGCTACCACAGTAGAAGAACTGCTCAGTAAATATGCCAATAAAAACGACCTTGAGATTGACAATGCAACAACTGAAAGTATCAAGGGAGTGGTAGCAGACCTCAAATCAGCTGTTATCAAGGGTGATACCGTCTACTTCTTTAAAGTTGATGGCAAGATATACAAGGTCAAGGCCTCAGTATCAGATGACCTTCCTTACCTTGAAAATGGTAAAACCTTCGAAGGTCAAGTAGGAAAAGACAACTATCTCAAGACCTTTAAAGTACAGTAATACTCTTCGAAAATCTCTTCAAACCACGTCAACGTCGCCTTGCCGCATATATGTTACTGACTTCGTCAGTTCTATCTACAACCTCAAAGCAGTGCTTTGAGCAACATGCGATTAGCTTCCTAGTTTGCTCTTTGATTTTCATTGAGTATAAAAATAGGTTTTCTCAGAAAGTATATGTTATAATAAGGTAAATTAATACTAATGGAGGACAAACAAATGGGTTTTTATTTGATGCTTGCTTCAATGCTACTCGGACTGCTCGCTTTGAAGATAGGTTTTTCTCAGTTCAAGGAGAAAAAAGATAAATTCTTATCTATCTTAACAAGCTTAGCTGGTCTAGCCCTTGTTCTCGTGGCTGTC
>NZ_CAUQJA010000024.1:0-24637 GCF_963518475.1 uncultured Streptococcus sp.
ATAAAGTCATCGTTAACATTTCTAAAGCAGGATTCTTCTCATCTGACCGTACAATTGCTCAGTATAACGAAGATATCTGGCACTTGAACTAAGATACAAGATTTATACTAATACACTTTCAAAAAAGCGAGTTTCGATTGAAATTCGCTTTTTTGAGGTTGTGGATTTGGGTTAATCTTGTCTTAAAAAGATAGAAATCATAGATACAGTTAAGGCCTAGAAATACTGCTTTTTACTCTCTTTCAACCTTATATTTCTTCGTAGTTGATTACCTCATATCTCTTGTATTCGCTTACATAAAGTATTATAATATGATTGTAGGAAAGAAGGTGTTCTTATGTGGAAAAAATATTTTTCAAAATATAAATGGACGGATTTATTTTGGATTTTATTTATCATTTTGACCTGCCTCTATATTGGTAACCATGATTTGTTTCCTCTCAATCATCAAGAAATCTCTCTTCGAGGTAGTTTCTGGGGATCTGTACTCGCCTTATATCAATTGCTATTTATTGATAAATTTATTATTTCGAATCGAAAATAAATGGAGAAGCTAAAAGCTTTAAATGTTTTAGACTTTTGGGATAGATAGTTTAAAAATTGAAATTTAAAACCGCAGATCTTCTTGAAATGCGGTTTTTTGTGTTAATTATAGTACTTTCCCAACCAGAATCTCAGCCTCAATAGTAATCTCTGTCAAGTCGCTCCAGTCAATCTTACTCTGGTTAACATGAAAGAGTAGAGGAGTCATGCTGAGTAGGGCTTGGAGTTGCTCTGTTGTGATAGTCTTAGTCAGAGAGGCCGTTTGGCTAGATAGGATGGTAAAGTGTTCTTGGAAATGATTTTTGATATCTTGATTAGAATAATCTTTGTTTGTCAGCTGGTCTTGTACCTTCTGGCGGATTTCTTTGAGGTGATTTTCAGTTGGAATAACCTTTATCAAGATACCGTCTTTGGATAAAACGCGACGAAATTCTCCATAGTTGGCAGGGGAAAAGATATCAAGCAGGATATCCATGCTGGCGTCTTTTATAGGAAGACGAGCCAAGTCGCCAACGAACCAATTGACTGCCCAGTTGGGTTCGCTCTTGGCAGCGATTTGGACGGAATCTTTGGAGATGTCAAAGGCATAGAAAGTTTTTTCAGAGTGACTTTCTTGTAGTTTACGAGAATAGAAGCCCTCGCCACAACCGATATCCAAGACAGTTTTTGCAGATGGATTAGTTGCTAGCAAGTTCGAAATATCTTCTAAAATAGCCTGATAAAATCCAGCTTCTAGGATTTGTTGACGGTTTTGAAAATTTTCCTTGTCGTAGTTAGCAGATTGCTTAATTTGAGGTGCCAGATTGACATAGCCGAATTTCGCCAAGTCAAAAGAATGACGGTTGCAGCACTTGAAACTAGTCTCTAGCAGAGTCAGATTTTCTTGACAGATAGGACAGGCAAAGGCAGTAGCAGAAGCAAAACGCTGAAGTTTGGGTTTGAGATTTGTATTCATAGTTTAAGTGTATCAAAAGAGGCAAATGAAAGCAACTTTAGGAATAAGTAGATGGGAGATTCAGTAGAAATAAAACTAATACTCTTCGAAAATCTCTTCAAACCACGTCAACGTCGCCTTGCCGTACTCAAGTACAGCCTGCGGCTAGTTTCCTAGTTTGCTCTTTGATTTTCATTGAGTATAATTCTCCAATTTATAAAATAAAATTGCTTTTATATCTAAATTGCTATATAATAATGATAAGGAGGAAATAAGTATGTTAAAAGAAGTATTAAGCGTCGCAAAAGTTGCGAAAAAATCATCACTCTTTTTGGGTGGTGTCGCATTTGGTACCCTTGGCTTGAAAATCTTGGCAAGTAAGGAAGCTAAAAAAGGTTATTCTAAAGCTTTGGCTAAGGCTTATAAGTTAAAAGACGAGCTAGATGCATCTGTTTCTGTTGTGAAGCAACATGGAGATGATGTCTTGCAAGATGCCAAATATTTGTACGAACAAGAGAAAAAAGAAGAGCAATTAGATAGCCTTATAGGGGAATAATATGTCTTTTAAAGTGCTACATAGAGGATACCAACATATTCGCCTATCATCTTCTTTTTCACTCACCTTGGATATTCAAGACTATCTTCGTTCCTTGGCGAGAGATGAAAAGGGGATTGAGTCCATCCAGTTTTACATGGATCAACAGCACTTTACTCTACGTATAAAAGAAGGCTTTTCTGTATTAGATAATGCAGAAGCCTTTTTAAAAAGAATTGATAAAGGGAAAGTTTCTGAGTTGATGACTCTTCCCATTCGTAGAGAAGAGAGTGCTTATTCTATTGTTTCAGGTGCAGCGATTAAGCGTGTACTTTTTCGTAGTTTTGTGCCGTATCCTATTCGCTATATATGGACTTGTTATCAGGCTTTGGGTTATATTAGAGAAGCCTATCAAACACTAGCGCGTAAGGAACTAACGATGGAGGTCTTGGACTGTTCGGCGATTTTATTGTCCTTGTTTATGAACCAATCCAAGACAGCTAGCAATATCATGTTTATGCTTGATTTGGGGAATCATTTAGATCAGTGGTCCTTGAAAAAAACTGCAACAGATTTAGAACAAAGCCTTCTTGCAAAAGAGAGCGATGTATTCCTAGTACAGGGCGATACGGTTGTTAGTATCAAGAGTTCCGATGTTCAAATAGGAGATGTCTTGGTCCTATCTCAAGGAAATGAAATTCTGTTTGATGGACAAGTAGTTTCAGGTTTAGGTATGGTCAACGAAAGTTCCTTGACGGGAGAGAGTTTTCCAGTTGAAAAAAGAGAGTCTGATTTGGTTTGTGCAAATACAGTATTAGAAACTGGAGAGTTACGCATTCGTGTAACCGATAATCAGATGAACAGCCGGATTTTACAACTGATTGAGTTGATGAAGAAGTCTGAAGAAAACAAGAAAACGAAACAACGCTATTTCATCAAGATGGCGGATAAGGTCGTCAAATATAATTTCTTGGGGGCTGGGCTGACTTACCTATTAACAGGTTCTTTTTCTAAGGCTATTTCTTTCCTATTGGTCGATTTCTCCTGCGCTTTGAAAATCTCTACTCCTGTAGCTTATTTAACAGCTATCAAGGAGGGGTTGAATCGTGAAATGGTGATTAAGGATGGGGATGTTCTGGAGAAATATCTGGAAGTTGATACTTTCTTGTTTGATAAGACGGGAACAATCACAACTAGTTATCCTATAGTTGAAAAGGTGTTACCTTTTGGGGACTATAGTGAGGAAGATATTCTCAGAATCAGTGCCTGTCTTGAGGAACACATTTATCATCCTATTGCTAATGCCATCGTCAAGCAAGCTGAGATAGAGGGGATTGAACATGAGGAAATGCATGGGAAACTCCAATATATCGCAAGCAAGGGGATCAAATCTCATATAGATGGGCAACCAGTTCTTATTGGGAATTATGTTTTAATGCAGGATGAGCAAATTCATATCAGTTCAGAACAAAATGCTTTAATTGAAGAGTACAAGAGTCACTACAATCTCTTATTCTTGGCTTATCAGAATGAATTGATTGGAATGTTCTGCATTCATACTCCTTTGAGAAAAGAAGCCAAAGCAGCCTTGGAGAAACTTAAGGCACAAGGGAAAAAATTGATTCTGGCAACAGGGGACACCCTGGTTAGGACAGAGGAATTAGTCAAAGATTTGCCCTTTGATCAGGTCTATACAGACTTGAAACCTGATGGGAAGTTTGAGTTAGTAGAGAAACTGCAGAAAGCAGGTCACACTATTTTGATGGTTGGGGATGGCCTGAATGACTCAGCTGCTCTAACCCTATCAGATATCGGTGTGGTGATGAATGAGAGCGCAGATATTTCTAAGCAGATGAGCGATATCTTATTGTTAGATAATCGCTTGGATTTCTTCCAAGAGTTGGATTCGCTATCATCATCTTTGCAAATACTCATCAAGAAGAATATTCAAGATACCGTTGTCGTAAATAGTAGTTTGATTGGCTTTGGCTTGTTTAATTGGCTCAGTCCTTCAAATCTTTCTATCTTACATAATCTAACAACCTTACGCATAGTCCTGCGTAGCCTGTCTATTAAGGCTAGATAGATGTGGTTATCAACAACAAAAAGGAGTTACCTTTATCGAGGTTAACTCCTTTTTTATAGGTAAATGTTGAACAGTTTAGTAAGTCAATACAAAATATTTTTTCTTCCCACGACGGATAACAGTCAGTTCGTTCTCTAACTTATCTGCGTCACTCAAGACATAGTCAAGGTCTTGGATGCGGTCGCCGTTGACGTAGATAGCTCCGTTTTGGACGTCTTCGCGGGCTTGGCGTTTTGAGTTAACTACACCAGATGAGACGAGCAGTTCCACGATATTGTGGTTTTCATCTGCTTGAACTTGGTAGTTTGGCACTCCACGAAGTCCTTGTTTGAGTTCTTTGACAGAAAGGTTTTTGATATTTCCTGCAAAGAGTTGTTCAGTGATGTTAAGAGCTTCTTTGTAAGCTTCTTCGCCGTGAACAAGTGTGACGACTTCACGAGCGAGGATTTTTTGTGCCAAGCGTTCATGTGGAGCTGATTCAAATTGTTTGCGGATGTCTTCAATCTCATCAAGTGACAAGAAAGTAAAGATTTTCAAGAAGCGAACAGCGTCTGCGTCCATAACGTTCATCCAAAATTGGTACATTTCATATGGGGAAGTCTTTTCAGGATTGAGCCAGACTGCGTTTCCTTCTGATTTACCAAATTTCTTACCAGTTGCATCTGTGATAAGCGGAACTGTGATAACGTGTCCAGTCTTGTCAGCCTTACGACGAAGTAATTCGGTACCAGCTGTCATATTTCCCCACTGGTCAGAACCACCGATTTGAAGCGTTACATTGTGGTCTTGGTTAAGAACGAAGAAGTCATAACCTTGCATGATTTGGTAAGCGAACTCAGTGTAAGAAATTCCCGTTTCGATCCGTTTTTTCACAGACTCCTTGCTCATCATGTAGTTGACAGTAAAGTATTTTCCGATATCACGGAGGAAATCAATGAAGCTGATGCTGCCAAACCAGTCGTAGTTGTTGACCATGACAGCCTTGTTTTCACCGTTTTCAAAGTCAAGAAAACGAGAAAGTTGTCCTTGGATAGACTTGACCCAGCCATCTACTGTGTCTTTTGTTTGGAGACTACGTTCAGCATCTTTGAAGGACGGATCTCCGATGAGACCTGTAGCACCGCCAACGAGCGCATAAGGTTTGTGACCTGCTAGTTGCAAGCGACGACTTGTCAAGATTGCGACAAGGTGGCCTAAGTGAAGGCTGTCAGCAGTTGGATCGTAGCCAGTATAATAAGAAACTTGACCTTCTTCTAGGGCTTTACGCAAAGCTTCTTCATCAGTCGTTTGAAAAATCAAACCACGCTCTTTTAGCTCATCAAAAATGTGCATGTGTCTTTTCTCCTTTTTAAAAATATTGTTTCTACCTATTGTATCACAAACTTGGGCAATAGCCTAGTAGAATAGGGAAGAAAGTGGCTATTTTATTGAAAGTTTACCTTTTATGGTATAATAGTTACAGTGAGGAAATCCATGCAAAATCAATTAAATGAATTAAAACGAAAAATGCTGGAATTTTTCCAGCGAGTAAAATCAAAAATAAATCATAGAAAATCAGAGAAAGTCTCAAAAGAGAAGAATTTGGATGGGACAGGTGGGAAAGTTCTGGCTATCCTAGGTAGCATTTTAGTTGCTATTAAGGGCATTTTGAATACTCTCTTTATTCTAGGCTTTATCGGTGGACTTTTTGGTGCTGGTGTAGCTCTTGGTTATGGAGTTGCTTTGTTTGACAAGGTCAAGGTTCCCCAATCGGAGGACTTGGTCAAGCAAGTTAAAAATATTTCTTCCATCTCAGAAATTGTTTACGCAGATGGGAGTGTCATTGCTTCTATCGAGAGTGACCTACTGCGAACTTCTGTTTCATCTGAGGAAATATCAGACAATCTCAAAAAGGCTATCGTTGCAACTGAGGACGAACATTTCCTTGAACATAATGGGGTTGTGCCAAAAGCTGTGATTCGGGCGACTTTGGGAACCTTTGCAGGTTTGGGTTCATCTAGTGGGGGCTCGACCTTGACCCAACAGTTAATCAAACAACAAGTGGTCGGAGATGCTCCGACTTTGGCTCGTAAGGCTACAGAAATTGTTGATGCCCTTGCCTTGGAACGCAGCATGAGCAAGGATGAAATCTTGACTACTTATCTCAATGTCGCTCCCTTTGGTCGAAATCATAAAGGGCAGAATATTGCAGGTGCCCAGCAAGCTGCTGAAGGGATTTTCGGTATCGATGCCAACAAGTTGAGTATTCCTCAAGCCGCTTTCTTAGCAGGTTTGCCACAGAGTCCGATTACTTATTCCCCTTATGAAAATACTGGAGAGTTAAAGAGTGATGAAGACTTAAAACTTGGTTTGAAGCGGGCCAAGGATGTTCTCTACAACATGTACCGTACGGGTGCTCTGACTCAAGAAGAATACGACCAGTACAAGGATTATAATCTCAAACAAGATTTCTTGCCATCAGGAACTATCAATGCTGTTTCGAGGGATTACCTTTACTTTACGGCTATGGCTGAAGCGACAGACCGTATGTATGATTATTTAGTTCAACAGGACAATGTCTCTAGTCAGGAGTTAAAAAAGGAAGCAGTTCAAAAGGCCTATCATGAGCGAGCTGAGCAGGAACTAAGTAACGGTGGCTATAAAATCACGACAACAATCAATAAAAAAATCCATACTGCCATGCAAAATGCAGTTGCTAACTACGGTCGTTTGGTAGATGATTCGACTGGTCAGCCTGAAGTAGGGAATGTTTTGATGGACAATAAAACGGGGGCTGTTCTAGGCTTTGTTGGTGGTCGTAATTACCAAATAAACCAAAACAATCACGCCTTTGACACTAAGCGCTCGCCAGCCTCTACAACCAAGCCTTTGTTGGCCTACGGTATTGCCATTGACCAAGGTTTGATGGGAAGCGCTAGTATCTTGTCAAATTATCCGACAAAATTCTCTAATGGAAATCCTATCATGTATGTAAATAGTCCAGGTACAGGCATGATGACCCTGGGTGAAGCCCTGAACTATTCGTGGAATATCCCAGCCTATTGGACCTATCGCATGCTTCGTGAGAAGGGTGTAGATGTCAAGGGTTACATGGAGAAAATGGGTTACGAGATTCCAGAGTATGGTATCGAAAGTCTGCCTATGGGAGGTGGTATTGAAGTCACAGTCGCCCAGCATACCAATGGTTATCAAACAATTGCTAATAACGGTGTTTATCATCAGAAACATGTGATTTCTAAGATTGAATCACCTGACGGTAGAGTAATCTATGAATTCCAAGACAAGCCAGTTCAAGTGTACTCGAAGGCAACGGCAACAATTATGCAGAGTTTGCTTCGTGAGGTGATTTCATCTCGAATCACTTCAAGTTTCCAAACGGATTTGGCTTCTATCAATTCAAGTTTAGCTCGTGCAGACTGGATTGGTAAGACTGGGACAACCAATGAAGATGAAAATATGTGGCTCATGCTGTCAACACCAAGATTGACTCTAGGTGGTTGGCTAGGGCATGACGACAACCGCCCAATGGCTAAGGGGGCTGGGCATTATCGAAATGCCAAATATATGGCTTACTTGGTCAATGCTATCCAACAGGCTGAGCCTGGTGTTTGGGGCAATGAACGCTTTAATCTTGACTCTAGTGTGACTCAATCTCAGGTTCTCAGATCTACAGGACAGAAGCCAGGCAAAGTATCCGTTAATGGGAAAACAGTTGATCTTTCAGGTTCTACTGTAACGAGCTATTGGGCTAATAAGGCAGGAGCTCCTACGACAAGCTATCACTTTGCTATTGGAGGAAGTGAAGCAGATTACCAAAATGCTTGGTCAAGTATCGTTAGCACACTGCCAACTCCTTCTAGCTCAAGTACTAGTTCGAATAACAGTTCAAGTAGTAGTTCTAACAACAGTAGCAATTCAAGCGCTACTAGACCTTCTTCTTCAACGACGAGACGATAAGTTCTTTAAACTTTTCTAAATGAAGTGGCTAATCAATGGATTGCCACTTTTTTCTTTTTTCCTTTCGTGTTACAATAAAGGTATGAATCAGTATCAGAAAAAGATTGTTAAAGGAACCATTTATTCGCTCCTATCCGGCTTAATCTGGGGAATCTGTGGAATTTTAGGAGAATATTTCTTTACTCATTATCAAGTGTCCTCTGGCTGGATTACCTCTATGCGTTTGACACTGGCAGGGAGTCTTGTGCTCATTTGGTCTGCAATGCAATTAAAATCGCAAGTGATAGATATTTGGCGAGATAAGAAAAATTACCTGCCCTTTTTAGCCTATGCTATTTTGGGGATTTTTTCAGTTCAGTATTTTTTCTATCTCTGTGTAGAATACTCAAATGCAGCGACAGCAACAATTTTACAGTTTATCAGTCCAGTCTTTATCCTCTTTTACAATCGCTTGGTTTATCAAAAACGAGCGTCAAAAAGCGCTATTTTCTATGTTTTGGTTGCCATGTTGGGTGTTTGCCTGATGGCGACAAAGGGAGATCTCTCTCAGTTATCCATGACACCACTAGCGCTTGTGACAGGTCTGCTGAGTGCCATGGGGGTCATGTTTAATGTTATCTTACCTCAACCTTTTGCTAAGCGTTATGGTTTTGTTCCCACCGTTGGGTGGGGGATGATTTTGGCAGGTTTATTTAGCAATGTCCTCTCGCCGGTTTACCAGCTTTCCTTTACTCTTGATATTTGGAGTATTTTGATTTGTCTCATTATCGCTTTCTTTGGGACGGCTTTTGCTTTTTTCATTTCCATGAAGGCGGTGTCCTTGGTTTCTCCCTTGGTGGTTTCTGTCATTAGTGCCAGTGAACCTCTCTCTTCTGCCCTTTTGAGTGTTTTATTTTTAGGCTTGGTAGTGGATTGGTCCCTTCTTCTAGCTATGGCCCTGATTATTTTGCCCATGATTTTCCTATCGATAGAAGAAGCGAAAGAAAGTAAATAAAAAGTCTTTTCTAAATTCTAAAAGTGTGCTATACTAGAATAGTCAATAAAACACGGGGAGATAGTTGTGAAGAGTGTTTTTAGGTTGTATCGGTAGGGGCTTGCTTTTACCGACAGCACGTTTTATCTCACATCCCTAAAAATCATACCTAAAAACAAACAAAAAGGCTTCAAATTTGAGGCCTTTTTTGGTAGAATAGGTATCATTAAAATGAACTAGGAGGCGCCTATGACTGCTACAAAAATGAACGCTCAAGAAATTATCCAATTTATCGCCAATGCTGAAAAGAAAACCAGTGTTAAAGTAACCTTTGAAGGACAACTTGCAACTGCTGTACCAAGCTCTGTTGTTAAACTAGGGAATGTCCTATTCGGAGATTGGAAGGACGTGGCTCCGCTTCTCGATGGCTTGGTAGAAAATCAAGACTATGTTGTTGAACAAGATGCTCGTAATTCTGCAGTTCCTTTACTAGATAAACGTGCTATCAATGCTCGTATCGAGCCAGGTGCTATTATCCGTGATCAGGTTGAAATTGGTGACAATGCTGTTATCATGATGGGAGCGGTTATCAATATCGGTGCTGAAATTGGTGCAGGAACTATGATTGACATGGGAGCTATCCTTGGTGGCCGTGCTATCGTTGGGAAAAACAGCCACGTTGGTGCAGGTGCCGTTCTTGCAGGTGTGATTGAGCCAGCTAGCGCAGAACCAGTCCGTGTTGGAGACAATGTTCTCATCGGTGCCAACGCAGTGGTTATCGAAGGGGTCCAAATCGGTAGTGGTTCAGTTGTCGCAGCAGGAGCTATTGTTACCCAAGATGTCCCAGAAAACGTGGTGGTAGCAGGTGTTCCAGCTCGTATTATCAAAGAGATTGATGCCCAAACCCAACAAAAAACAGCGCTAGAGGATGCGCTTCGTACCTTATAATTGTAAAAGTAATAAAGAGGCGGAACCCTTCTTCCAGCCTCTTTCTGCTATATCGGAGGATAGATAGATGTTAGATTTGATTCAAACTAGACGAGATTTGCACCAGATTCCAGAGATTGGCTTGGAGGAGTTCAAGACTCAGGCTTATCTGCTGGATGTGATTGAGAAATTGACTGCGGGCAAGAATTTTGTTCAAGTTCGTACTTGGCGGACAGGGATTTTGGTTTATTTGCAGGGAAGTCAGCCAGAGCGTACCATTGGTTGGAGAACAGATATTGATGGCCTGCCTATCGTCGAACAAACAGGCCTTCCTTTCGCTTCTCAGCACCAAGGTCGTATGCATGCTTGTGGCCATGATTTCCACATGACTATTGCTTTGGGCTGTCTTGAGCGATCCCTTGAGGAGCAACCAAAGAACAATCTGCTCTTTCTGTTTCAACCTGCTGAAGAAAATGAAGCTGGTGGTATGCTCATGTATGAGGATGGCGCTTTTGGTGATTGGCTACCAGATCAATTTTATGGCCTTCATGTTAGGCCAGATTTGAAGGTTGGACAGATTGCGACTAATACTCATACACTCTTTGCAGGGACTTGTGAGGTGAAGATCCGTTTCAAAGGCAAAGGTGGCCACGCAGCCTTTCCGCATGAAGCCAATGACGCCTTGGTGGCGGCTAGTTACTTTGTGACCCAGGTGCAGTCAGTTGTCAGCCGCAATGTTAACCCAATCGAGGGGGCAGTGGTGACCTTTGGCGTTTTTCAGGCTGGAACAACCAACAATGTTATCACAGACACAGCCTTTTTACATGGAACTATTCGGGCTTTGACACAGGACATGAGTCTCTTGGTGCAAAAGCGGGTCAAAACAGTTGCAGAAGGAGTTGCAGCTGCCTTTGATATGGAAGTCGAAGTGGAACTCAAACAAGGTGGATACCTACCTGTTGAGAACCATCCAGCCTTGGCGCGTGAACTGATGGATTTCTTTGAAGAAAAAGACGGAATTGAGTTGATTGATATCGAACCTGCTATGACTGGTGAGGACTTTGGTTATCTCCTTTCAAAGGTTAATGGCGTTATGTTTTGGCTAGGTATCGATAGTTCCTACGCCCTTCATCACCCTCAGATGAGTCCTAAGGAAGAAGCCTTAGCTATTGGGGTGGATGCGGTCTCTAGTTTCCTGAAAAAGAAAGCAGCAGAGTAGAGGGCTTGTCTATGAAATCGGAATTACGCAAGCAAGTCTTGCAAGAAATGAAGGCTATCCCTCGAACTCAAAAAGTTGCTATGGATCGAGCTTTGGCAGAACGATTTTTGAATCACCCCTTCTACCAAGAAGCCAAGGTTATCGCAACCTATCTCTCTTTTCCTCATGAGTTTCAAACGCAGGAACTGATTGAGCAGGCGCTGAGGGATGGCAAGAAGGTTCTGATACCAAAAACCTATCCCAAGGGGCGCATGGACTTTGTAGTCTATAATCCGCAGCAGTTGGCCAAAACTTCCTTTGGCTTACTGGAACCACAGGGAGATTTGGAAGTGGTGGATGCCTCTCAGATTGATTTGATTCATGTTCCTGGCTTGGCTTTTACGACGAAAGGATATCGGATTGGATATGGTGGAGGTTATTATGACCGCTATCTGAAACATTTTTCTGGTCATACTTTGAGTACGGTTTATCCTAGTCAAGTCCAGGACTTTATCCCTGAAAAGCATGATATTCCTATCCAGGAGGTACTGATTGATGAAAGAAATCTTTGATAGGCGTTACCCTGTGACGAGTTTCTTTCTCTTAGTGACGGCCTTGGTATTTCTACTAATGTTGGTGACTACAGGTGGAAATTTTGACAGGGCGGATACATTATTTCGATTTGGAGCTATGTATGGACCAGCTATTCGCCTCTTTCCTGAGCAGATTTGGCGTCTCTTTTCTGCCATTTTTGTTCATATTGGTTGGGAGCATTTCATTGTCAATATGCTTTCGCTATATTATCTTGGTAGGCAAGTAGAGGAAATTTTCGGATCCAAGAAGTTTTTCTTTCTCTATCTCTTATCAGGAATGATGGGTAATCTCTTTGTTTTTGTATTTAGTCCCAAATCCTTAGCAGCAGGAGCCTCGACTTCTCTCTATGGGCTATTTGCTGCGATTATTGTTCTTCGCTATGCAACGCGTAATCCTTATATCCAACAGTTAGGGCAATCTTATCTGACACTTTTTGTGGTTAACATTATTGGAAGTATTCTGATTCCAGGAATCAGTCTAGCAGGTCATATCGGAGGTGCAGTTGGTGGCGCATTTCTAGCAATTATCTTTCCAGTTCGAGGAGAAAAACGGATGTATAGCGCTAGTCAGAGACTGGTAGCGTTAGTGTTGTTCGTAGGACTCGCAGTCTTGCTTCTCTACAAGGGAATGGGGTTGTGAGAGCTTATAAGAATAGTTGTGTAACATAAAAAGATAAGGCAATTTTTGAACCTTATCTTTTTATGTTATTCCTTCTCAGCCAATTCTTTTCCCAGTTGGATGATGTAATCTTTCAAGTCATCTTTGACTTGTGGGTGCTTGAGGGCATAGTCAATAGATGTTTTCATAAAGCCAAACTTATCGCCAACGTCGTAACGAGCTCCTGTAAATTCACGGGCGAAAACACGTTGAGTTTTATTAAGTGTATCAATAGCGTCGGTAAGTTGGATTTCATTTCCAGCACCGGGAGCTTGATTTTCGAGGATTTCAAAAATTTCCGGTGTCAGAAGATAGCGACCGATAATAGCTAAATCACTTGGAGCGTCTTCTGGAGCTGGTTTTTCTACGAAAGTTTCAACGCTATAGAGTCCATTGATCCCTTCTCCTTGAGGAGCGATGACTCCATATGATGAAACGTCTTCGTGTGGTACGGGCATAACAGCAATGGTTGATGCGTGTATCTTTTCGTAATCATTCATCAGTTGTTTTGTCAAAGGAACGGCGTCCTTGTTTGTGATGTCCATAAGATCATCACCCAGCATAACAACGAAGGGTTCATTCCCTACAAAAGCTTTTGCTTGTAAGACAGCGTCTCCAAGACCACGAGGGTGAGTTTGGCGGATGAAATGAAGGCGCATACCAGTTGCTTCATCTACCAATTTCAATAGATCTGTTTTGCCTTTTTCTTTGAGATTGTACTCAAGCTCAAAGTTTGAGTCAAAGTGGTCTTCAATAGAACGTTTTGATTTACCAGTCACAACCAGAATATCTTCAATACCTGATTTGAGAGCCTCTTCCACGATAAACTGGATAGTTGGTTTGTCCACAATTGGCAACATTTCTTTAGCAAGTGCTTTGGTTGCTGGTAAAAATCGAGTCCCGAGTCCAGCGGCAGGGATGACTGCCTTTCTAACTTTTGATGTCATAAGAATCCTTTCTTTAGAGGGTTAAGACCACTCATTTTCTGCTTTAAATTCATTGTTCATGATGTCATAAATGGCATCTTTAATATTGGTTCCGTGGTAAATAACTTGGTAAATGGCCTGTGTAATGGGCATATAGACTCCAAGTTCTTGCGCTAGTTCATAGGCTGCTCGAGTCGTTGAAATTCCTTCAATCACCATGCCCATATTGGCTTCGATATCAGCTAGAGATTCTCCACGACCAAGAGCATCTCCGGCTCTCCAGTTACGAGAGTGGATGGAGGTTCCCGTTACGATCAAGTCTCCTACACCAGACAAGCCACTATAGGTCAATGGACTGGCACCGAGTGCTACTCCTAGGCGGGTAATTTCTGCCAAGCCTCGAGCGATGATGGCTGCCTTAGCGTTGTCACCAAATCCTAAACCATGTAAGGCTCCAGCACCAACAGCAATAATATTTTTAAGAGCACCAGCAGTTTCGACTCCAATAACATCCGTATTGGTATAAAGTCGGAAGTAGTGATTACTAAAGAGTTCTTGAACGTATTGAGCTGTTTGTAAATCTTTAGAAGCAGCAGTGATTAAAGTCAGGTCACGTACAATGGTTTCTTCCGCATGACTAGGTCCTGAAACAACGACAATATCACTGCGGAGATGTTCAGGAATTTCTTCTTCAAGGATGGTTGATAATCGTTTATGGCTATCAGGCTCTAATCCCTTTGATGCGTGCATGATGATAGCCTTATGGTCTAAGGTTTTTGCAACTTGTTGGGCAACAAGTCGTGTCACTTTTGTTGGGACAACAAACAAAATCGCATCCACATCTTTTAATGCCTCTGCTAAGTCAGTGTAGGCAATGATATTTTCGTCTAGAACGACATCTTTAAAGTAGTGCTTGTTAGTATGATAGGTATTAATTTCATTGATTTGATCGGGAAGATTTCCCCAAATACGTACCTCGTGTCCATTGTCATTTAAGACTTGTGAAAGGGCAGTTCCCCAAGAACCAGGCCCCAAGACGGCGATGGTTTGTTTTTTCATGATTTCCTCCTTGATAGAGTCCTTTCCATTATTCTATCATATTCTAGAGGATTTTGCACTTGCATTGCTGGGGAGTGGTGGCTTTGTTACTTGAAAAATACACAAAAACCGAGACTCAGTATTAAACTCTTAGTCTCGGTTTTGATATTCCTTAAAGAATAGCTCGGTTTATTTCAATTGATCTGTAATGTCTTTTGATAGCAACATTCCCAGATGATAAGTTTTATTGATGTAAGCAATGACATCATTGATATTTTCAGTCGTTTGAATTTTCTCTTTGATGTTAGACCTGAATGTTTCATCCTTTAAAAGTTGTTCTTGGTAGAGCCTTTGAAGTCGTTCTTTTTCATACTTATTGAGCAGAAAAAGGAATACCAAGCTAATTACAACTAGGACATAAGCATATTGGCTCATAGAATATCTCCCTGTATGATAAAGAAATAGTAGTGAATAAATTGATTCAGTGGGCCTAAAATAGCAGAACAAGTCAGCAAAACTTGATAAGATTTTTGATAGACCTCTAAACCTAATTACGTATAGGATTTGGTCTTAGTTACTTAGACTACTTTACAATCAAGTAACTTGAAGATTACGACGTCATGGCCCCTAAATCGATTATATTTAGGGGTCATGACTAGTGAAGCGCCTAGCCAAATCCCTGATAGGATTTAGCGTTAGTTACTTAGATTGCTTTGCAATCAAGTAACTTTGGCGATTTACATCTTCTCTGGCGCTTCTACTCCAAGCAAGCGAAGGGCTTCTTTGAGAACGACTGCAGTTGCGTAGCTGAGAGCTAGACGGCTGTCGCGTTCTGGGCTTTCATCCAAGATGCGTGTATGTGCATAGTATTTGTTAAAGGCTTGAGCCAGGCTAATTGCAAATTTAGCAATGATAGAAGGTTCAAAGTTATCTGCCGCACGGTTGATAATACGTGGGAAGTCTTGGATGAGTTTGATGATTTCCCAACTTTCGGCATCATTCAAACTATAGTTGCCAGCTGTTTCTGGTTTGAAGTCTGCTTTACGTAAGATCGATTGGATACGAGCGTAGGCATATTGAACATAAGGTCCAGTTTCGCCCTCGAAGGATACCATAGCTTCTAGGTCGAAGTCGTATCCATTTGTACGGTCGGTTTTGAGGTCATAGAATTTAATGGCTCCAACCCCAACAGCATGTGCTACCTGATCTTTATTTTCAAGTTCAGGATTTTTAGCCTCGATTTGGGCCTTGGCACGGCTAACAGCCTCTGCAACTGTAGGCTCTAGCAAGATGACATTCCCTTTACGAGTAGAGAGTTTCTTCCCTTCTTTTGTAACCAAACCAAAAGGAACATGAGTAATGTCTTCACTCCAGTCGTAGCCCATTTCTTTCAAGACAGCTTTGAGCTGTTTAAAGTGGGCAGATTGTTCTTGACCAACGACGTAGATAGATTTGGCAAATTGGAATTCTTTTTTACGGTAAAGGGCTGCAGCCAAGTCACGTGTGATATAGAGAGTTGCTCCATCAGATTTCTTGATAAGGGCAGGATGTTCAATTCCGTATTTCTCAAGATTGACAACTTGGGCCCCTTCTGATTCAACAAGAAGTCCTTTTTCAGAAAGAATGTCTACAACTGCATCCATTTTATCGTTGTAGAAGGCTTCTCCGTTGTAGCTGTCAAATTCAACCTTCAGTTCATTGTAAAGGCGGTTAAATTCCACTAAACTTTCATCACGGAACCATTGCCAAAGAGCGAGAGCTTCCTCGTCTCCATTTTCAAGTTTACGGAACCATTCGCGTGCTTCTTCATCCAAGCTAGGATCATTTTCAGCTTCAGCATTGATGCGAACATAGAGTTTAAGGAGTTCATCAATTGGATGAGCTTTTACAGCTTCTTCGTCGCCCCATTTTTTATAGGCAACAATCAACATCCCAAACTGTTTACCCCAGTCTCCCAAATGATTGACCTTAACCGTTTGATAACCGATTTTTTGGAAAATATGTGATAAGCTATCTCCGATGACAGTTGAGCGCAGGTGGCCAATAGAGAATGGTTTAGCGATATTCGGACTAGACATATCGATAACAACATTTTCTTGTTTACCAATATTTTGATCAGCATAGTGTTCTTTTTCAGTGATAACAGCTTGCAATACTTGAGCAGAAATGGCAGATTTATCAAGGAAAAAGTTGACGTAAGGTCCTGTTGCAACAACCTTTTCAAAGGCTTGGCTGTTAATTTTTTCAGCCAGTTCAGCCGCAATCATTTGAGGTGCCTTACGTTCGACTTTTGCAAGTGAAAAAGCAGGGAAAGCAATGTCTCCCATTTCTGAGTTTTTAGGGGTTTCCAGTAAATTTAAAATAGCCTCTTGGTCCAGGCTATCAATGACGCTAGCCAACTCGCTAGCAATCAATTCTTTTGTATTCATTAAGAGCTCCTTTTTGGACTTTTCTACTATTTTATCACAATTTTAAAGAAAGAAGAAAAAATTTTTGAAATCTCCTATTTTTTTGGTATAATATAGTTATAAAATTAGTTATAAATATGCATATAAGAGGATTTTATGAGAAAAAGAGATCGTCATCAGTTAATAAAAAAAATGATTACTGAGGAGAAATTAAGTACACAAAAAGAAATTCAAGATCGGTTGGAGGCACACAATGTCTTTGTGACGCAAACAACCTTGTCTCGTGATTTGCGCGAAATCGGCTTGACCAAGGTCAAGAAAAATGATATGGTGTATTATGTACTAGCAAATGAGACAGAAAAGATTGATTTGGTGGAATTTTTGTCTCATCATTTAGAAGGTGTTGCAAGAGCAGAGTTTACCTTGGTGCTTCATACCAAACTGGGAGAAGCCTCTGTTTTGGCAAATATTGTAGATGCAAACAAGGATGAATGGATTTTAGGAACAGTTGCTGGTGCCAATACCTTATTGGTCATTTGTCGAGACCAGCACGTTGCCAAACTCATGGAAGATCGTTTGCTAGATTTGATGAAAGATAAGTAAGGTCTTGGGAGTTGCTCTCAAGACTTATTTTTGACAAGGAGAGACGGAAAATGGCGACAGAAAAGCTATCACCCGGCATGCAACAGTATGTGGATATTAAAAAGCAATATCCAGATGCTTTTTTGCTCTTTCGGATGGGTGATTTTTATGAATTATTTTATGAGGATGCGGTCAATGCTGCGCAGATTCTGGAAATTTCCTTAACGAGTCGCAACAAGAATGCCGACAATCCGATTCCTATGGCGGGTGTTCCCTATCATTCTGCCCAACAGTATATCGATGTCTTGATTGAGCAGGGTTATAAGGTGGCTATCGCAGAGCAGATGGAAGATCCTAAACAAGCAGTTGGGGTTGTGAAACGAGAGGTTGTTCAGGTCATTACGCCAGGGACAGTGGTCGACAGTAGTAAGCCGGACAGCCAGAACAATTTCTTGTTTGCCATAGACCGTGATGGCAGTCAATTTGGCCTCGCTTATATGGACCTAGTGACGGGTGATTTTTATGTGACAGGTCTTTTGGATTTTACGCTGGTTTGTGGGGAAATCCGCAATCTCAAGGCGCGTGAAGTTGTGCTGGGTTATGACTTGTCTGAGGAAGAAGAACAAATCCTCAGTCGTCAGATGAATCTGGTACTTTCCTATGAAAAAGAAGGCTTTGAAGACCTTCATTTACTGGATTCACAATTGGCATCTGTGGAGCAAGCGGCATCTAGTAAATTGCTCCAGTATGTCCATCGAACCCAGATGCGGGAATTGAACCACCTCAAGCCTGTTATCCGCTATGAAATCAAAGATTTCTTGCAGATGGATTATGCGACCAAGGCTAGTCTGGATTTGGTTGAGAATGCCCGTTCAGGCAAAAAGCAAGGCAGTCTTTTCTGGCTTTTGGATGAAACCAAAACAGCCATGGGGATGCGGCTCTTACGTTCTTGGATTCATCGCCCTTTGATTGACAAGGAGCGAATCATCCAACGTCAAGAGGTTGTTCAGGTCTTTCTCGACCATTTCTTTGAGCGTAGTGATTTGACAGACAGTCTCAAGGGTGTTTATGACATTGAGCGCTTGGCTAGTCGTGTTTCTTTTGGCAAAACCAATCCCAAGGACCTCCTGCAGTTGGCGACTACCTTGTCTAGTGTGCCACGGATCCGAGCGATTTTAGAAGGGATGGAGCAACCTGCTCTAGCTTATCTCATCGCACAACTGGATGGAATTCCTGAGTTGGAGAGTTTGATTAGCGCAGCGATTGCTCCTGAAGCCCCTCATGTGATTACAGATGGGGGAATTATCCGAACTGGATTTGATGAGACTTTAGACAAGTACCGTCGCGTTCTCAGAGAAGGGACTGGTTGGATTGCTGAAATTGAGGCCAAGGAGCGAGAAAACTCTGGTATTAGCGCACTTAAGATTGTCTATAATAAAAAGGATGGCTACTATTTCCATGTGACCAATTCGCAACTGGGAAATGTGCCTGCTCACTTTTTCCGCAAGGCGACGCTGAAAAATTCAGAACGTTTTGGAACCGAAGAATTAGCCCGTATCGAAGGCGACATGCTGGAGGCGCGTGAGAAGTCAGCCAATCTAGAGTACGAAATTTTTATGCGTATTCGTGAAGAGGTCAGCAAGTACATCCAGCGTTTGCAGGCTCTAGCCCAAGGAATTGCGACAGTTGATGTCTTACAGAGTCTGGCAGTTGTGGCTGAAACCCAGCATTTGATTCGACCTGAATTCGGAGATGATTCGCGAATCGATATCCAGAAAGGGCGCCATGCTGTCGTTGAAAAGGTTATGGGGGCTCAGACCTATATTCCAAATACGATTCAGATGGCAGAAGATACCAGTATTCAACTGATTACAGGGCCCAACATGAGCGGGAAGTCAACCTACATGCGTCAGCTAGCCATGACGGCGATTATGGCCCAGATGGGTTCCTATGTACCGGCAGAAAGCGCCTATTTACCGATTTTTGATGCAATCTTTACCCGTATCGGAGCAGCAGATGACTTGGTTTCAGGTCAATCAACCTTCATGGTGGAGATGATGGAGGCCAACAATGCCATTTCGCATGCGACCAAGAACTCTCTGATTCTCTTTGATGAATTGGGACGGGGAACTGCAACTTATGATGGTATGGCTCTTGCTCAGTCCATCATCGAATACATCCATGAACATATCGGAGCCAAGACCCTCTTTGCAACCCACTACCATGAGTTGACTAGTCTGGAGTCTAGTTTACAACACTTGGTCAATGTCCACGTGGCAACCTTAGAGCAGGATGGACAGGTCACTTTCCTTCATAAGATTGAACCAGGCCCAGCCGATAAATCCTACGGTATCCATGTTGCCAAGATTGCTGGTTTGCCAGCAGATCTCCTAGCAAGAGCGGATAAGATTTTGACTCAGTTAGAGAGTCAGGATACAGAAAGTCCTGCTCCAATGAGGCAAACAAGTTCCGTCTCAGAACAAATTTCACTCTTTGATAGGGCAGAAGAACATCCTATCCTAGCAGAATTATCTAAACTGGACATTTACAACATGACACCTATGCAGGCTATGAATGTCTTGGTCGAGTTAAAACAGAAACTTTAAAGAGAAAATTACTAGTCATTCTAGCTGTATCAAGGAGACTTCTTTGACAATCCTTCACTTTTTTGCTAGAATAACATCACACGAACAGAATGAAAAGGAGCTGACGCATTGTCGCTCCCTTTTGTCTATTTTTTAAGGAGAAAGTATGCTGATTCAGAAAATAAAAACCTATAAGTGGCAGGCCTTGGCTTCGCTCCTGATGACAGGCTTGATGGTTGCTAGTTCACTTTTGCAACCGCGTTATCTGCAGGAAGTGTTAGACGCCCTCCTTGCTGGAAAATATGAAGCTATTTATAGTATCGGGACTTGGTTGATTGGTGTGGCCGTGGTCGGTCTGGTTGCTGGTGGGCTCAATGTTGTCCTTGCAGCCTATATTGCTCAAGGAGTTTCATCCGACCTTCGAGAGGATGCCTTCCGTAAAATCCAAACCTTTTCTTATGCTAATATTGAACAATTTAATGCGGGAAATCTAGTCGTTCGCATGACAAATGATATCAACCAGATTCAGAACGTGGTCATGATGACCTTCCAAATTCTTTTCAGACTTCCCCTCTTGTTCATCGGTTCGTTTATCCTGGCGGTTCAAACCTTACCTTCTCTGTGGTGGGTGATTGTTCTCATGGTAATCTTAATTTTTGGTTTGACTGCTGTCATGATGGGAATGATGGGGCCTCGTTTTACCAAGTTTCAAACCCTTCTTGAACGCATCAATGCCATTGCCAAGGAAAATCTGCGTGGCGTTCGTGTGGTCAAGTCCTTTGTCCAAGAAAAAGAGCAGTTTGCTAAGTTTACAGAGGTTTCAGACGAGCTTCTAAGTCAAAACCTATACATTGGTTATGCCTTTTCAGTAGTGGAACCTTTCATGATGTTGGTCGGTTACGGGGCGGTCTTCCTCTCTATTTGGCTAGTTGCTGGGATGGTTCAGTCGGAACCGTCAGTTGTTGGTTCCATTGCTTCCTTTGTCAATTACCTGAGCCAGATTATCTTTACCATTGTCATGGTTGGATTTTTGGGAAATTCTGTCAGTCGTGCTATGATTTCTATGCGTCGTATTCGAGAAATTCTTGATGCAGAGCCAGCTATGACCTTCAAGGATGTGCCAGATGAAGAGTTGGTCGGAAGTCTTAGCTTTGAAAATGTGACCTTTACCTATCCAATGGATAAGGAACCGATGCTGAAAGATGTGAGCTTTACTATTGAACCTGGTCAGATGGTTGGTGTCGTTGGAGCGACTGGTGCAGGAAAATCAACCTTGGCTCAATTGATTCCACGTCTCTTTGACCCACAGGAAGGGGCTATCAAAATCGGAGGTAAGGATATTCGAGAAGTGAGTGAAGGAACCCTGCGTAAAACTGTTTCTATCGTTCTTCAACGTGCCATTCTCTTTAGTGGAACGATTGCAGATAACTTGAGACAGGGTAAGGGAGATGCTACTCTATTTGAAATGGAACGCGCAGCCAATATTGCCCAAGCCAGTGAATTCATTCATCGTATGGAGAAAACCTTTGAAAGTCCAGTTGAGGAACGGGGAACCAATTTCTCAGGTGGGCAAAAACAAAGGATGTCGATTGCGCGTGGGATTGTCAGCAATCCACGTATTCTGATTTTTGACGATTCGACCTCAGCCTTGGATGCCAAGTCAGAGCGCCTTGTTCAAGAAGCCTTGAATAAGGACTTGAAGGGAACGACAACTATTATCATCGCTCAAAAGATTAGCTCGGTTGTCCATGCAGACAAGATCTTGGTTCTAGATCAAGGACGATTGATTGGTCAAGGGACGCATGCAGACTTGGTTGCCAACAATGCCGTTTACCGTGAAATCTACGAAACACAGAAAGGAAAGGAGGAGTAAAATGAAGACAGTTCAATTTTTTTGGAATTATTTTAAAGTCTATAAGCTATCATTTGTAGTTGTCATCTTGATGATTGTTCTGGCGACTCTTGCCCAAGCTCTCTTTCCGGTATTTTCTGGACAAGCAGTGACGCAATTAGCTAATTTAGTTCAAGCTTATCAAGATGGCAATCCAGAACTTGTTTGGCAAAGTCTATCAGCAATCATGGTCAATCTTGGACTGCTGGTTTTGGTTCTATTTATCTCTAGTGTGATATACATGTGTCTCATGACGCGTGTGATTGCAGAGTCGACCAACGAGATGCGTAAAGGCCTCTTCGGTAAGCTTGCTCGCTTGACTGTTTCTTTCTTTGACCGCCGACAAGATGGCGATATCTTGTCTCGTTTTACCAGTGATTTGGATAATATCCTCCAGGCCTTTAACGAAAGCTTGATTCAGGTCATGAGCAATATTGTTTTATATATCGGTCTGATTCTTGTCATGTTTTCGAGAAATGTGACGCTGGCCCTCATCACCATTGCCAGCACACCAGTGGCCTTCCTTATGCTGCTTTTTATCGTAAAAATGGCACGGAAATATACCAATCTCCAGCAGAAAGAGGTAGGAAAGCTCAACGCCTATATGGATGAGAGTATCTCAGGCCAAAAAGCCGTGATTGTGCAAGGTATTCAAGAGGATATGATGGCAGGATTTCTTGAACAAAATGAGCGCGTGCGCAGGGCAACCTTTAAAGGAAGAATGTTCTCAGGAATTCTTTTCCCTGTCATGAATGGGATGAGTCTGGTCAACACAGCCATCGTTATCTTTGCTGGTTCAGCTGTACTTTTAAATGATAAGACTATTGAAACAAGTACAGCTCTAGGTTTGATTGTTATGTTTGCCCAATTTTCTCAGCAGTACTACCAGCCTATTATTCAAGTTGCAGCTAGTTGGGGAAGCCTTCAGTTAGCCTTTACGGGGGCTGAACGGATTCAGGAAATGTTTGACGCAGAGGAAGAAATTCGACCTGAGAAGGCGCCGATCTTTACTAGGTTGCAAGAAGGTGTTGAAATTAGTCATATTGATTTTTCATACCTACCTGATAAACCTATTTTGAAAGATGTCAGCATTTCTGCCCCTAAAGGCCAGATGACAGCAGTTGTTGGTCCGACTGGGTCAGGGAAAACGACTATTATGAACCTCATCAATCGCTTTTATGATGTTGATGCTGGTGGTATTTATTTTGACGGCAAAGATATCCGTGACTATGATTTAGATAGTCTTAGAAGCAAGGTGGGGATTGTCTTGCAAGATTCGGTCTTGTTTAGCGGAACCATTCGAGACAATATCCGTTTCGGTGTACCAGATGCTAGTCAAGAAATGGTTGAGGCAGCAGCCAAGGCAACCCATATTCATGACTATATCGAAAGCTTACCTGACAAATACGATACCCTTATTGATGATGATCAAAGCATCTTCTCGACAGGGCAAAAACAATTGATTTCTATCGCTCGAACCTTGATGACAGATCCAGAAGTTCTCATTCTAGATGAAGCAACTTCAAACGTAGATACGGTGACAGAAAGCAAGATTCAGCATGCCATGGAGGCAGTTGTAGCAGGTAGAACCAGTTTTGTCATTGCCCATCGCTTGAAAACCATTCTCAATGCAGACCAGATTATTGTCCTCAAAGATGGAGGAGTCATTGAACGTGGTAATCACCATGAACTAATAAAACTAGGTGGATTCTACTCAGAACTCTATCACAATCAATTTGTCTTTGAATAAGAAAGAAGTTGTCCTATGTGGGCAGCTTTTTCTTGTCCATAAAAAATATTTATCACAGCCTTAAAAAAAACATATTAGACGAAAGGCATTTTGAGTGATATGATAGGACTATCGTTATACTCAATGAAAATCAAAGAGCAAACTAGGAAGCTAGCCGCAAGCTGTACTTGAGTACGGTAAGGCGACGCTGACGTGGTTTGAAGAGATTTTCGAAGAGTATTAACATTCGAAAGGAGAGACATCATGACTAGAACGGTTGTAGGAGTTGCTGCAAATCTATGTCCCGTAGACGCAGAAGGCAAAAACATTCATTCATCTGTATCTTGTAGATTCGCAGAGAGCATTCGTCAAGTCGGTGGTCTCCCTTTAGTCATTCCTGTTGGTGATGAGTCAGTTGTACGTGATTATGTAGAAATGATTGACAAACTTATCTTGACAGGCGGTCAAAATGTCCATCCTCAGTTTTATGGAGAGAAAAAGACCATCGAGAGTGATGATTACAACCTAGTGCGCGATGAGTTTGAATTGGCACTCTTGAAAGAAGCGCTTCGTCAGAATAAACCAATTATGGCAATCTGTCGTGGTGTTCAACTTGTCAATGTTGCTTTTGGTGGGACCCTCAATCAAGAAATCGAAGGTCACTGGCAAGGTCTGCCTTTCGGAACATCTCACTCTATTGAGACAGTAAAAGGAAGCGTGGTGGCTAAGCTATTTGGAAAAGAAAGTCAAGTCAACTCCGTCCATCGTCAAAGCATTAAAGATTTGGCACCTAACTTCCGTGTAACTGCTATTGATCCAAGAGACCAGACCATCGAAGCGATTGAGTCTATCGATGAGCACCGCATTATTGGTTTGCAGTGGCATCCAGAGTTTCTGGTTAATGAAGAAGATGGTAATTTAGAATTATTTGAGTATTTATTGAATGAACTGTAACGACTGGAACATCTAGTCGTTCTTTCTTTTATTTTTTCAAAATTTTTGGAATGCGGCATTTTTACGCAAACGTTTGAATTCTGATAAAAATTGGAGAAATTCGACAAAAAAACTTGAAAA
>NZ_CAUQJA010000025.1:0-24580 GCF_963518475.1 uncultured Streptococcus sp.
TACATAACTAAAAAATAGCTCGTTAACTCGCCAAAGTTAGGACGGCTATTTTTTTATCTCTTGCAAAAACCCGTTCTCCATCCTATACCTGTCTTTTTTCATCTTTACCTCCCTTATTTATAGGAAAATATGGTAAAATAGAACAGACTAAAAATCATCATTTCACGAAAGGATGCAAGATGAAAATTACGCAAGAAGAGGTAACACACGTTGCCAATCTTTCAAAATTAAGATTCTCTGAAGAAGAAACTGCTGCCTTTGCGACAACCTTGTCTAAGATTGTTGACATGGTTGAATTGCTGGGCGAAGTTGACACTACTGGTGTCGCACCTACTACGACTATGGCTGACCGCAAGACTGTACTCCGCCCTGATGTGGCCGAAGAAGGAACAGACCGCGATCGCCTGTTTAAAAACGTACCTGAAAAAGACAACTACTATATCAAGGTACCAGCTATCCTAGACGATGGAGGAGATGCCTAATGACTTTTAATAACAAAACTATTGAAGACTTGCACAATCTCCTTGTTTCTAAGGAAATTTCTGCAACTGAATTAACCCAAGCAACGCTTGAAGATATCCAATCTCGCGAGACAGCTATCAACGCTTTTGTCACTATCGCTGAAGAGCAGGCTCTTGCTCAAGCCAGAGCTATTGATGAAGCTGGAATTGACGCTGATAATGTCCTTTCAGGAATTCCATTGGCTGTTAAGGATAACATTTCTACAGACGGTATTCTTACAACTGCAGCCTCAAAAATGCTCTACAACTATGAGCCAATTTTTGATGCGACAGCCGTTGCCAATGCAAAATCTAAAGGCATGATTGTCGTTGGTAAAACCAACATGGACGAATTTGCCATGGGTGGTTCAGGGGAAACTTCACACTACGGAGCAACTAAAAATGCTTGGGACCACAGCAAGGTTCCTGGTGGTTCTTCAAGCGGTTCAGCTGCAGCTGTAGCCTCAGGACAAGTCCGCTTGTCACTTGGTTCTGATACTGGTGGTTCTATCCGCCAACCTGCTGCCTTTAACGGGATTGTTGGTCTCAAACCAACCTACGGAACAGTTTCTCGTTTCGGCCTCATTGCCTTTGGTAGCTCATTAGACCAGATTGGACCTTTTGCTCCTACTGTTAAGGAAAATGCCCTCTTGCTCAATGCGATTGCCAGCGAAGATGTCAAAGACTCTACTTCTGCCCCTGTCCGCATTGCCGACTTTACTTCAAAAATCGGTCAAGACATCAAGGGCATGAGAATTGCTTTACCTAAGGAATACCTAGGCGAAGGGATTGACCCAGAGGTTAAGGAAACCATTCTGAATGCCGCTAAACACTTTGAAAAACTTGGTGCTATTGTCGAAGAAGTCAGCCTTCCTCACTCTAAATACGGAGTTGCCGTTTACTACATCATCGCTTCATCAGAAGCTTCATCAAACTTGCAACGTTTTGACGGTATCCGTTACGGCTACCGCGCAGAGGATGCAAGCAACCTTGATGAAATCTATGTAAACAGCCGTAGCCAAGGTTTCGGTGAAGAAGTAAAACGTCGTATCATGCTAGGTACTTTCAGCCTTTCATCAGGTTACTACGATGCTTACTACAAGAAAGCTGGACAGGTCCGTACCCTCATCATCCAAGATTTCGAAAAAGTCTTCGCGGATTACGACTTGATTTTGGGACCAACTGCTCCAAGCGTTGCCTATGACTTGGATTCACTCAACCACGACCCAGTTGCCATGTACTTGGCTGACCTCTTGACAATCCCAGTCAACTTAGCTGGTCTCCCAGGAATTTCAATTCCTGCTGGATTTTCTCAAGGTCTACCTGTCGGTCTACAATTGATTGGTCCTAAGTACTCTGAGGAAACCATTTACCAAGCTGCCGCTGCTTTTGAGGCGACAACAGACTACCACAAACAACAACCCGTGATTTTTGGAGGTGACAATTAATGAACTTTGAAACAGTCATTGGACTTGAAGTCCACGTAGAGCTCAACACCAATTCAAAAATCTTCTCACCCACTTCTGCCCACTTTGGAAATGACCAAAATGCCAACACCAACGTGATTGACTGGTCTTTCCCAGGAGTTCTGCCAGTTCTCAATAAAGGTGTTGTCGATGCCGGTATCAAGGCTGCTCTTGCCCTCAACATGGACATCCACAAAAAGATGCACTTTGACCGCAAGAACTACTTCTACCCTGATAATCCAAAAGCCTACCAAATTTCTCAGTTTGATGAGCCAATCGGTTATAACGGTTGGATTGAAGTCGAGCTAGAAGATGGTACGACTAAGAAAATCGGTATCGAACGTGCCCACCTAGAAGAAGACGCTGGTAAAAACACCCACGGTACAGATGGCTACTCTTATGTTGACCTCAACCGCCAAGGGGTGCCCTTGATTGAGATTGTATCTGAAGCTGACATGCGTTCGCCAGAAGAAGCCTACGCTTACCTAACTGCCCTCAAGGAAGTTATCCAGTACGCTGGCATTTCTGACGTTAAGATGGAAGAGGGTTCTATGCGTGTGGATGCCAATATCTCTCTTCGTCCATATGGTCAAGAAAAATTCGGCACCAAGACTGAGTTGAAGAACCTCAACTCCTTCTCAAATGTTCGCAAAGGTCTTGAATACGAAGTCCAACGTCAGGCTGAAATCCTTCGCTCAGGTGGTCAAATCCGCCAAGAAACACGCCGTTACGATGAAGCTAACAAGGCAACCATCCTCATGCGTGTCAAAGAAGGAGCTGCAGACTACCGCTACTTCCCAGAACCAGACCTACCTCTCTTTGAAATCTCAGACGAGTGGATCGAGGAAATGCGCACTGAATTGCCAGAGTTTCCAAAAGAACGCCGTGCTCGCTACGTGGCTGACCTTGGTTTGTCAGACTACGATGCTAGTCAGTTGACTGCAAACAAAGTCACTTCTGACTTCTTTGAGAAAGCTGTGGCTCTCGGAGGAGATGCCAAACAAGTCTCTAACTGGCTCCAAGGAGAAGTTGCTCAATTCTTGAATGCTGAAGGCAAGACGCTGGAACAAATCGAATTGACACCAGAAAACTTGGTAGAAATGATTGCCATCATCGAAGACGGCACGATTTCTTCTAAGATTGCCAAGAAAGTCTTTGTCCACCTGGCTAAAAATGGCGGTGGCGCGCGTGAATACGTGGAAAAAGCAGGTATGGTTCAAATCTCAGATCCAGCTGTCTTGATTCCAATTATCCACCAAGTCTTTGCCGATAACGAAGCCGCAGTTGCCGACTTCAAGTCAGGCAAACGCAACGCAGATAAGGCCTTTACAGGCTTCCTTATGAAAGCAACCAAAGGCCAAGCCAACCCACAAGTCGCCCTTAAACTCCTTGCCCAAGAATTAGCGAAGTTGAAAGAAGATGAATAACAGACTTTTTATATACCTTTTTCTATTTTAGAAAGAAGAAAAAATGAACAAATTTTTACGATTGCTATTTGTTTTAGTCATCATCGCTATGCTAGGCGCTTCTATACTACAAATTTTCTTTCCATCATACATGGGAAGTCACTCCGGGTATGGAATCTCTGCTGGTTGGCAACGAGAAATTGGAATATGGAACCTAGCTGTATTGATTCTTATTCTCGGTGTCAATATTAAGTACGATTGGTTCTATCTACGAATCGTGCTTCTCGCTCTCATCTTCGGTGGGATTGGAATAGGAACAAATCACTTAGTCAATTTTATGGAGTATCATTCTCCTGTAAATGCTATCGGTGCTTTCGAAAATTACTTGCTAGCGACGGGGTGGATTGTAGGGTGGCTCATTGAACATCATTCCATAAAGAAGATAACTGCTAGTAAATAACGACAAGTATATCTTAGATAATTTTTAAAGATTATAATATAGTTTAATAATCATTCAAATTAAGAAATCTACCTTTTCATTAGCCTCAATCCCATATCCTTCTTGAAGAGCTCAGCTACGACCAAGAAAGTCTTTGTCCACCTTGCTAAAAATGGCGGTGGCGCGCGTGAATACGTGGAAAAAGCAGGCATGGTTCAAATCTCAGATCCAGCTGTCTTGATTCCAATTATCCACCAAGTCTTTGCCGATAACGAAGCCGCAGTTGCCGACTTCAAGTCAGGCAAACGCAACGCAGATAAGGCCTTTACAGGCTTCCTTATGAAAGCAACCAAAGGCCAAGCCAACCCACAAGTCGCCCTTAAACTCCTTGCCCAAGAATTAGCGAAGTTGAAAGAAGATTAACACGTAAAAGAAACCAGCCCTGAGGTTGGTTTTTTTCTCCCCTACTAAATCCCATTAACTATTTTGGCTTTATTTCCAGAAGATTTTATGGTAAAATGAAGAGTAATAATATTTATTAAAGAGGTAAAGACATGATTGAAGCAAGCAAATTGAAAGCTGGTATGACATTTGAAACTGCAGACGGAAAATTGATCCGCGTTTTGGAAGCTAGCCACCACAAACCAGGTAAAGGGAACACAATCATGCGTATGAAATTACGTGATGTCCGTACTGGTTCTACATTTGACACAAGCTACCGTCCAGAAGAAAAATTCGAACAAGCTATTATCGAAACTGTCCCAGCTCAATACTTGTACAAAATGGATGAAACTGCCTACTTCATGAACACTGAAACTTACGACCAATACGAAATCCCAGTCGTAAACGTTGAAAATGAATTGCTTTACATCCTTGAAAACTCTGATGTTAAAATCCAATTCTACGGAACTGAAGTAATCGGTGTAACTGTACCAACTACTGTTGAATTGACAGTAGCTGAAACACAACCATCTATCAAAGGTGCTACTGTTACAGGTTCTGGTAAACCAGCAACTATGGAAACTGGACTTGTTGTTAACGTTCCAGACTTCATCGAAGCTGGACAAAAATTGATCATCAACACTGCAGAAGGAACTTACGTTTCTCGTGCCTAATCTCTAGAAAGAGGTCATTCTATGGGAATTGAAGAACAATTTGGCGAAATCGTTATCGCTCCACGTGTACTTGAAAAAATCATTGCCATCGCAACTGCTAAAGTTGATGGTGTCCACTCATTTTCAAATAAATCCGTATCTGATACCCTATCAAAACTCTCTCTTGGTCGTGGTGTCTACTTAAAAGAAAGCAACGAAGAGCTAACTGCTGACATTTATCTCTATCTTGAGTACGGTGTGAAAGTACCACAAGTGGCTCTTGCTATTCAAAAAGCAGTCAAAGATGCTGTCCGAGATATGGCTGATGTGGAACTTGCTGCTGTCAACATCCATGTTGCAGGAATCGTTCCAGATAAAACACCAAAACCTGAGTTGAAAGATCTATTTAACGAGGACTTCCTCAATGACTAGTCCATTATTAGAATCTAGACGCGAACTTCGTAAATGCGCTTTTCAAGCTCTTATGAGTCTTGAATTCGGCACAGATATGGAAACAGCTTGTCGCTTTGCTTACACGCATGACCGTGAAGATGCAGATGTGCAAATCCCTGCCTTTCTTCTGAACTTGGTTTCTGGCGTTCAAGCTCAAAAAGACGAGTTGGATAAACAAATCAACCAGCACCTCAAGTTAGGCTGGACAGTTGAACGATTGACCTTGGTCGAAAAAAACTTACTACGCTTGGGTATCTTTGAAATCACATCATTTGATACACCTCAGCTGGTAGCAGTCAATGAAGCCATTGAACTTGCTAAGAATTTTTCAGATCAAAAATCAGCCCGCTTTATCAACGGACTGCTTAGTCAATTTGTAACTGAAGAAAATGAATAATCAAAAAGGTGTTTGGTATTTCCAAGCACCTTTTGACTTTCTCATCAACACAGAAAGATCCACATAAAAACTAGAACTGACTACCAGTTCTAGTTTTTATATTAGTATTTTCTAAATCGTTGATAGCGTTCTTCCAACAACTCTTCTAACGGTTTTTGTGAAAGTAGAGCTAGCTCCGTTTGGAGTTCTTTTTTGACACTCTTAATCAGTTCCTTACTAGAAAGCCCTGCTTCAGAAATCACCTTATCTACCACGTCCATTTCTAACAGCTCATGAGAAGTGATTTTCATCAGTTCTGCTGCTTCCATGGCACGACTGCCGTCCTTCCATAGAATGGAAGCAAAGCCTTCTGGGCTGAGAATGGCATAGATAGAATTTTCCAGCATCCAGACACGGTCTGCGACGGCTAGAGCTAGAGCTCCACCTGAACCACCTTCACCGATAATAATGGCGATAATAGGAACTTTTAGATCACTCATTTCCATGAGATTGCGAGCGATGGCTTCTCCCTGTCCACGTTCTTCCGCTCCCACACCAGGATAGGCACCTGCTGTATTGATAAAGGTCACAACTGGACGGCCAAACTTTTCAGCCTGTTTCATCAAACGCAGTGCCTTGCGGTAACCTTCTGGATGCGGTTGTCCAAAATTCCGTTTGAGATTGTCTTGTAAGCTCTTGCCTTTTTGGATACCAACCACTGTTACAGCTTGGTCTCCAAGCCAGCCGATACCACCAACAACTGCACCATCATCACGAAAAGAACGGTCACCATGTAACTGGATAAATTCATCAAAAATGCCTGTCGCAAAGTCCAAAGTTGTCAAGCGACTCTGCTCACGCGCTTCTCTGACTATTTTTGCAATATTCATCTAGGACTCCCTCCATGCAATCTAACTAGGCTAGCAATGGTATCTGGCAAGTCTCTTCTTTTGACAATAGCATCCACAAAGCCATGTTCCAATAGGAATTCTGCCTTTTGGAAATCCTCAGGCAAGCTTTCACGAACCGTATTTTCAATGACACGACGTCCAGCAAAACCAACCAAACTTTGTGGTTCAGCCAGAATGATATCCCCTTCCATAGCGAAAGAAGCTGTCACACCACCAGTCGTTGGATCTGTCAAAATGGTCAGGTAAAAGAGGCCTGCATTTGAATGACGTTTAACCGCTGCAGAAATCTTGGCCATCTGCATGAGACTCATGATTCCTTCCTGCATACGGGCGCCACCAGAGGCTGTGAAGAGAACAACTGGCAATTTTTCAACAGTCGCATACTCAAACAAACGAGTGATTTTTTCACCTACAACCGTACCCATAGAAGCCATGATAAAGTTGGAATCCATAATCCCAAGAGCCACAGTCTGACCTTTAATAAGAGCTGTTCCAGTCACAACGGCTTCATCCAGACCTGTTTTTTCACGCATAGCTGCTAGTTTCTTTTGATAACCAGGGAAATGCAAAGGATCCTTGCTTTCAATCCCCGTAAACAATTCCTTGAAAGTCCCCATATCAATCGTCAAAGCCAAGCGTTCTTGGGCAGAAATACGAAAGGTATAGCTACAGTGCGGACAGATACGCTCACTTCCCAGATCCTTCTGGTAGATGGTATGCTTACAGCCTGGACACTGGGAGAATAATTCATCTGGAACCTCTGGCTTAGCTTGAGGTTTTTCCCTAACCGAACGATTGGGATTGATTCGAATATACTTATCTTTTTTACTAAATAGAGCCATTGATTCCCCTTTTCGGTTTAAACTCTTGAAGTCATTTTATTCTTTTTCTTGATATTTAGGTAAGAAGGTTTCCATCAAGAAGGAAGTATCATAATCTCCAGCAATGACATTGCGATCTGAAATGAGGTCAAGCTGGAAATCTGCATTGGTCTGCACCCCTTCAATCTCTAATTCATAGAGGGCACGTTGCATTTTCATCAAGGCGTCAAAACGATTTTCGCCGTGAACGATGATTTTGGCAATCATACTATCATAATAAGGTGGAATGGTATATCCTGGATAAACTGCTGAATCTACGCGCAAGCCAACTCCACCACTTGGCAGATGGAGATTAGTAATCTTACCTGGACTTGGAGCAAAGTTGAAGGCTGGATTTTCTGCATTGATACGACACTCGATGGCATGACCGCGTAGGACAATATCTTCTTGCTTAACAGACAGAGGCTGACCTGCCGCAATGCGAATCTGTTCCTTAACGATATCCACACCTGAAACAAACTCTGTTACTGGATGCTCTACCTGAACACGTGTATTCATTTCCATGAAATAGAATTTACCACTGGCTTCATCAAGAAGAAACTCAATGGTTCCTGCATTTTCATAACCAACAGACTCTGCAGCTCGAACAGCAGCAGAACCAATTTCATTGCGTAGCGTTTTTCCGATTGCAATCGAAGGACTTTCTTCTAAAACCTTTTGGTTATTCCGTTGAAGAGAACAATCCCGTTCACCCAAGTGAATCACATGTCCATGCTCATCACCTAGGATTTGAACCTCAATATGGCGAGCTGGATAAATAACCCGTTCTATATACATCGCACCATTGCCATAATTAGCCTTGGCTTCACTTGAAGCAGTATCAAAGGCGAAAACGAGGTCTTCTGGTTTTTCAACCTTACGAATCCCTTTACCACCTCCACCTGCTGAAGCCTTGAGCATAACAGGATAGCCAATTTTTTCAGCAACAATCAAGGCTTCTTCAGAGTTATGCACTTCTCCATCCGAACCTGGAATGACAGGCACACCAGCTTTGATCATCTGAGCACGCGCATTGATCTTATCCCCCATCATATCCATAACATGACCAGATGGGCCGATAAACTTGATACCAACTTCTTCACACATGGTTGCAAATTTGGAATTTTCACTAAGAAATCCAAAACCTGGGTGAATGGCTTCTGCCTCAGTCAAGACTGCAGCTGATAGAACCGCATTAATATTGAGATAAGACTCTGTTGCCTTGCCAGGACCGATACAAACTGCTTCATCTGCCAAAAGCGTATGAAGGGCTTCCTTATCAGCAGTCGAATAAACCGCCACCGTCGCAATCCCCAATTCACGCGCCGCACGGATAATACGAACCGCAATTTCACCACGATTGGCAATTAAAATTTTTCGAAACATGGAGAACCTCCTTAGTTCCCAATTGCAAAGGTAAGAGTACCACTGGCCGCAAGCTTGCCATCCACTTCAGCCTTTGCTTCAACCACAGCAATCGTGCCACGACGTTTGACAAAAGTCGCTGTCATAACCAATTGGTCACCTGGTACAACTTGCTTCTTGAATTTGACCTTATCCATACCAGCGTAAAAGACCAGTTTACCTTTATTTTCAGGTTTTGACAACTCCAAGACACCAGCTGTTTGCGCCAAGGCTTCCATAATCAGAACACCTGGCATGATAGGGTATTGAGGAAAATGACCATTGAAAAAGGGCTCGTTAATGGTCACATTTTTGATGGCAACAATGGTGTTCTCGCTCACTTCCAACACACGGTCTACTAGGAGCATAGGATAACGGTGGGGAAGAGCTTCTTTGATTCCTTGAATATCGATCATTTGATACGTACCAATCCTTTACCAAACTCAACCATTTCTTCGTTAGAAACGAGAATTTCTGTTACCACACCATCCTTAGGAGCTGGGATTTCATTCATGACTTTCATAGCTTCGATGATCACCAACGTTTGACCTTTTTTAACACTATCACCAACTGTTACAAAGGCAGGTTTATCTGGACCAGCAGCCAAGTAAGCCACTCCAACAAGTGGGCTCTCTACAACATCTCCCTCTACAGCCACACTTGCTTCAGCTGGAGCTGGAACCTCTTCTGTTACAGTCTCTGCTGGAGTAGATGTAGGAGCCACTGGACTCGGTGCTGCTAGAATGGGGGCTGGAGCGACTTGAGGTGCAGCTTCAGACACCAGTCTCGCTTCATTCTTACTAAACTGCAACTCATCCGTCCCATTTTTATAAGAAAATTCTCTCAAACTTGACTGGTCAAATTGGGCCATCAAGTCTTTAATATCGTTTAAATTCATAGTTATTTATTCTCCCAACGTTTGAAAGCAAGAACTGCATTGTGGCCACCAAAACCAAAGGTATTTGAAATAGCGTATGGAATTTCTTGCTCCAAGCCTTGTCCATAAACGACATTGGCTTCGATATAGTCTGATACTTCACTTGTCCCAGCTGTCATTGGTACAAAGTTATGACGCATAGCCTCGATGGTTACGATAGCTTCTACCGCACCTGCAGCACCTAGCAAATGTCCTGTGAAAGATTTGGTTGATGATACAGGTACTTCCTTACCAAGAACAGCCACAATCGCACCACTTTCTCCTTTTTCATTAGCAGGAGTTGATGTTCCGTGAGCATTGACATAGGCTACTTGTTCTGGAGAAATCTCAGCTTCTTCCAAGGCTAGTTTGATTGCCTTGATAGCTCCTTGACCTTCTGGATGTGGTGAAGTCATGTGGTAGGCATCACAAGTATTTCCGTAACCAACCACTTCAGCCAGGATAGTAGCGCCACGTTTTTCGGCGTGTTCAAGACTTTCAAGAACCAACATCCCTGAACCTTCACCCATAACAAACCCATTACGGTCCTTATCAAATGGGATAGAAGCACGAGTTGGATCCTCTGTAGTTGAGAGAGCAGTTAGGGCTTGGAAACCAGCAATAGCAAAAGGTGTGATCGAAGCTTCTGAACCACCTACCAACATAACGTCTTGGAAACCAAACTTAATTGAGCGGAAGGCATCCCCAATCGCGTCATTTGATGAAGCGCAGGCAGTATTGATGGATTTACAAACACCGTTTGCTCCAAAACGCATAGCAACATTTCCTGAAGCCATATTTGGCAAGGCTTTTGGAAGGGTCAATGGTTTCACACGTTTTGGCCCTTTTTCGTTGAGTCGAAGCACTTGATCCTCAATTTCTTTGATTCCACCAATACCAGAGGCCACGATAACACCAAAACGATCTTTATCAAGAGCCTCTACATCTAAATTGGCATGATTGACAGCTTCTTGGGCTGCATACAAGGCATACAAAGAGTAGTTATCGAAACGGTTGGTATCTTTCTTAACAAAGTATTTATCAAAAGGAAAATCTTGAATTTCTGCTGCATTATGCACATCAAAGTCACTATGATCAAATTTTGTAATTTGACCAATTCCGATTTTTCCAGTTGTCAAACTATTCCAAAATTCTTCTGGTGTATTTCCGATTGGAGATGTTACTCCATAACCTGTTACTACTACGCGATTTAGTTTCATCTTTTTCACCTCTAGCTTCTGCTACATACTGAGGCCGCCATCAATGGCAACCACTTGACCAGTTAGATAATCTTGGCCTGCTAAAAATACTGTTAAATCTGCAACCTGCTCTGCCTGTCCAAATTCTTTCATAGGAATTTGCGCCAGCATGGCATCTTTTACCTTGTCCGATAAAACAGCTGTCATATCGGACTCAATCATTCCCGGTGCAATAGCATTAACCCTGATATTGCGATTGGCCACTTCACGCGCCACAGACTTGGTAAAACCAATCAAACCAGCCTTAGAAGCTGCATAGTTAGCTTGACCGATATTCCCCATCAAACCAACAACACTAGACATATTAATGATAGCACCTTCTCTGGCTTTTATCATCGGTTTCAAGACTGATTGTGTCATGTTAAAGGCACCAGTCAAGTTAACCTTGAGCACTTTTTCAAAATCCGCTTCTGTCATCTTGAGCATTAGGGTATCTTGGGTAATTCCTGCATTGTTGACCAAAACATCTACTGAACCCAGCTCAGCAATAGCTTGCTCAACCATACGCTTAGCGTCTGCAAAATCCGACACGTCTCCTGAAATGGGAACCACCTTGACACCATAGTCTGCAAACTCAGCAAGCAATTCTTCTGAGATTGCCCCACGACTGTTTAAAACAATATTGGCTCCTGCCTGAGCAAACTTGTGAGCAATAGCAAGACCAATTCCACGACTCGAACCTGTAATAAAGATATTTTTATTTTTTAGTTGCATTCTTTTCTCCTGTTTTCTCTTGTATTTATGGGAGAAGGGATTACTTGTTTTCTAGCAAGGCTTCCAAACTAGCCTGATCTTCAACATTGGCTAGTTTAGCTGTCTTATCAATTTTTTTCACAAAGCCTGACAAGACTTTCCCCGGTCCAATCTCGATAAAGTTGGTTACACCTGCTTCTTGCATAACTGCAATACTTTCATAGAAACGAACTGGCTCTTTGACCTGACGCGTCAAGAGTTGAGCAATGTCTTCTTTTTGCATAACTGCAGCTTCTGTATTGCCAACTAGAGGACAAGTAAAATCTGAAAAACTTACCTGAGCTAGAGTTTCAGCTAGTTTCTGGCTAGCAGGCTCAAGGAGAGCGGTATGAAAAGGTCCTGAAACCTTGAGAGGAATCAAGCGTTTAGCTCCTGCTTCCTGCAAGAGTTCAACAGCTCGATCAACTGCCACCACTTCTCCACCAATCACGATTTGTGCAGGTGTATTATAGTTGGCTGGGGTAACTACTCCAAGTTCAGAAGCTTTTCGACAGACTTCTTCAATAACCTCTACTGGCGTATTGAGAACTGCTACCATCTTGCCAGAACCAGCAGGTGCTGCTTCTTCCATATAGGCTCCACGCTTAGCTACCAAGGCAACCGCATCTTCAAAATCCAAGGCACCGCTGGCCACCAAGGCAGAGTATTCTCCAAGAGACAAACCAGCAACCATATCAGGCTGATAGCCCTTTTCTTGCAATAAACGATAGATAGCAACTGAAGTTGCTAAAATAGCTGGTTGCGTATAGCGGGTCTGGTTAAGTTTTTCTTCTTCCCTATCAATAAGATAACGCAAATCATAACCGAGTACCTGACTTGCTTGATCAATCGTTTCTTTGACAATAGGGTAGTGATCATAGAGATCCCGTCCCATACCTAGATACTGGGCACCTTGACCAGCAAATAAAAAGGCTGTTTTAGTCATTTCTTACAACTCCTGCCCAACGAGAGGCTTCTTCTTGAATTTTCTTAGCTGCTCCGTAATACAAATCTTTTAGGATTTCTTCAACGGTTTCTTCTTTGGAAACAAGCCCTGCAATTTGACCTGCCATGACAGAGCCTCCATCCACATCTCCGTGAACAACCGCTTTGGCTAGAGCACCTGCTCCCATTTGTTCAAAAATTTCCAAATCTGGATTTTCTTGTTTAAAAGCATCTTTTTCAGCTTGTTCAAAATCACGAGTCAACTGATTTTTAATCGCACGAACAGCATGTCCAAAGTGTTGGGCTGAAATCGTAGTATCAATATCTCGAGCTTTTAAAATTTTCGCCTTATAATTTGGATGGGCATTAGACTCTTTTGCAACGACAAAACGAGTTCCAACCTGAACAGCCTCTGCACCTAGCATAAAGCCAGCTGCAACACCTTCACCATCCGCAATCCCTCCTGCAGCAATAACTGGAATAGATACAGCAGCAGCAACCTGGCGAACCAAGGTCATGGTTGTTAATTTACCGATATGCCCCCCGGCCTCCATTCCTTCTGCAATAACAGCATCCGCACCGATTTTTTCCATGCGTTTAGCTAGGGCAACACTTGGTACAACAGGAATAACCGTAATACCAGCTTCATGGAAACGTTCCATGTATTTGCTTGGATTTCCTGCGCCTGTTGTAACTACCTTAACCCCTTCCTCGATAACGAGGTCTACAATATCTTCCACAAAGGGAGACAAGAGCATGATGTTGACACCAAAGGGTTTATCAGTCAATGATTTGATTTTATCAATATTTGCCTTGACAACTTCTTTAGGGGCATTCCCCCCACCGATAATCCCTAGTCCTCCAGCCTTGGAAACAGCTCCTGCCAAATCACCATCAGCAACCCAGGCCATTCCTCCTTGGAAAATAGGATAATCAATGTTCAATAATTCTGTAATACGTGTTTTCATAGTGCCTCCATCGTTTCTTGCTTACGTAATAGTTCGATACCGTCATAATTTGACAATCAAACTATTGCCTAAACAAGAGGGAGCGGGTTTCCCTACTCCTTCTATTTATATTCTGTTTATTTTGTTTGCTCTTCAACGTAGGCAACCAAGTCACCAACTGTTTTCAAGTCATCTTCTGCTTCGATTTGGATATCAAAAGCATCTTCAATTTCTGAGATTACTTGGAACAAGTCCAATGAATCTGCGTCCAAATCATCAAAAGTTGATTCAAGTGTTACTTCTGATGCGTCTTTTCCAAGTTCTTCAACGATAATTTCTTGTACTTTTTCAAATACTGCCATGATAGGACTCCTTTAAAATAAATAGTTTTTTATAACAATGTGTTCACCACATGATTACCTAAATTGTAAGAATGAGCGTGCCCCAGGTCAAGCCTCCACCGAAGCCTGATAAAAGAACAGTCTGGCTACTATCTAAACGGATGAGGCCTTGTTCTACACACTCTGAAAGTAAAATCGGGATACTGGCTGCACTGGTATTGCCATACTCCATCATATTGGCTGGAAGTTTAGCTCGGTCGACACCGATTTTTCTAGCCATCTTATCCAAGATACGGTCATTGGCCTGATGAAGTAGCAGATAATCCAAGTCTGTCGCCTCTATAGGGGACTCATCAATAGTCTGTTTGATAGACTTGGCCACATCTCGAATAGCAAAATCAAAGACCGCGCGCCCATCCATCTTCAAAAATGAATCTGCATTTTCTTGATCTGAAAATGGAGAATGCAAGCCTGAATGTCCATAGGTCAGACACTCACTACGACTCCCATCACTATTGAGACTCTCAGCCAAGAAATGCTCTCGCTCGCTAGCTTCTAGCAAAACTCCGCCAGCACCATCTCCAAACAATACAGCTGTTGATCGGTCTGACCAATCGACTGCCTTAGAGAGGGTTTCACTACCAAGCACCAAACCTTTTTGAAAGCGACCAGAAGCGATAAACTTTTCAGCAGTTGACAAGGCAAATACAAATCCACTACAAGCAGCTGTTAGGTCAAAAGCAAAAGCTTTTTTTGCACCAATATTGGCTTGGACACGAGCAGCTGTAGAGGGCATCATCGAATCTGGAGTAATAGTGGCTAGAATGATAAAATCCAGCTCTTCTCCTGTGATTCCAGCTTTTTCCATCAGTTTCTTAGCAACCTCTGTAGCCAAATCACTAGTAGATTCTGTTCTTGAAATATGCCTTTGTCGTATTCCCGTCCGACTTGAAATCCACTCATCATTGGTATCCATAATCTGGGCCAAATCATGATTTGTAACCACTTGCTCTGGCACATAATGAGCAACCTGGCTTATTTTTGCAAAAGCCATTATCTCAAATCCTCCAAAAATTGATAAAGATTAGTCAGGCCTTTGCTCATAACCTCAATTTCTTGCTTACTCATACCATCGATGATTTTTTCAACCATGGCCTTGTGGAAGCGTTTATGTAGCCTATGAACCAAGCGACCTTTCTTTGTCAAATGCAGATGCACCACACGTCTATCATGTTCTGAACGAATGCGTTCAATGTAACCCTTGCGTTCGAGATTATTCAAACTAGTCGTAACTGTCCCAAGAGTCACCATCAACTCTTTTGACACTTGACTTGGTGTCACATCTGGGAATTTCCCAATCACATCAATCGTATGCATTTCTTTGATGGAGATATCTTTGAAACGACTACCCCTCAAGCTAACTTCCTCGATAACGAGGACATTGTTAAATATAGATGTTAAATATTCATTAATTCGTTGGTAGTCCAATCTTTCCTTCCCTCCTTTTCAAAAAAACTTTTAGAATCAAAACATTTGACAAGAGAATTATATCAAACTTCAAAGAATGGTGCAAGTATTTTTTTATTTTCCAGTAAATTTCGGTCTTCTTCTCTCCGAATGAGCCCGAACTCCCTCTTTGAAATCCTCTGTTTTAGCTAGTGATTCCTGTAGATGCAGTTCTAAAACAGCATAATCTTGCCAATCTTTAAATTGGCTCTCCCACACCAACTTCTTAATGGCAGCATAAGAATTAGCTGACCCGCGTCTCAATTTTTTAAGAAGCTGTTCTCTCGTCTTTTCAAGTTTATCAGCTTCACAGACGCGGTAAACAAGCCCCCACTCCAGAGCTTTTTCTGCGGACAAAGCTTCTCCTGTCATGGCTAATTGAGCAGCACGCGTCACACCAATACTACGACTCAAGAGATGAATCCCACCTGCATCTGGAGCCAAACCAACTCCAACAAAGGCTTGGATAAATTTAGCCTTATCCGTTGCCAGACAGAAATCTGCAGCAACAGCCATATTCGCTGCGGCACCTGCAACAGCCCCATCAACCTCCATCAAGACAGGTTTAGTAATTTGCTTTATTTTATAGGAAATAGTATTGACCAATTCTGCGATTTTCGTCAATGAAGGAATATCATCCTCATCCACTGCCCGCTTCATCTCTACTAAATCTCCTCCAACAGAGAAGACTTTCCCATTGGCATTAATCAAGATAAAATGCACAGCTGGATCCTCTTCTGCCAGAGTCAGAGCTTCCAAAATCTCCTCACACATAGGAATATGAAAACCATTTGCAACCTCAGGACGATTTAAGGTAAGGATTGCCAAATCCTCTTCAAGCTGATAAATAATATGTTCCATCAGGACTCCTTTTATTTTATAAGCGATTTAAATTATTTTATTATCAAAGTATATCTTTTTTGAAATTAGAAAGCAAGAAAAAATCAACTGAAAGTGTCTCAGCCGATTAGAAAAGCAAGCTTTATCCTAGAAAGCATCTTATTTTCTTCATTGAAAAAAGGTTTTCTTTCTGCTATAATCGTATAAAATACTTACTTTAGGAGTTCTTATGAAAGTTGTTAAATTTGGAGGTAGCTCACTTGCCTCTGCTGGTCAATTAGAAAAAGTTTTAAACATCGTAAAAAGCGATTCTGAGCGCCGTTTTGTAGTTGTTTCTGCACCTGGGAAACGCAATGCTGAAGATACTAAGGTTACGGATGCCTTGATTAAATACTACCGCAACTATGTTGCTGGTAACGATATTAGCAAGAGCCAAAACTGGATTATCGACCGCTATGCTGCTATGGTTAGTGAACTAGGACTAAAACCTGCTGTTTTAGAAAAAATCTCTAAAAGTATTCGTGCCTTAGCCACTCTTCCTATCGAAGAAAATGAATTTCTCTATGATACTTTCCTAGCAGCCGGTGAAAATAACAATGCTAAATTGATTGCTGCCTACTTTAATCAAAATGGGATTGATGCACGCTATGTGCATCCTAGAGAAGCTGGTATTGTAGTCACAAGTGAACCTGGTCATGCTCGCATCATTCCATCAAGTTACGACAAGATTGAAGAATTAACAAATGCAAATGAAGTCCTTGTCATTCCTGGTTTCTTTGGTGTTACTAAAGAAAATCAAATCTGTACCTTCTCACGTGGAGGCTCTGATATCACTGGTTCTATCATTGCTGCAGGTGTCAAAGCTGACCTCTATGAAAACTTTACGGATGTTGATGGTATCTTTGCAGCCCACCCTGGTATTATCCACCAACCACACTCTATCCCAGAGTTGACCTACCGTGAAATGCGTGAATTGGCCTATGCAGGATTCTCAGTCCTTCATGATGAAGCCCTTCTTCCTGCCTACCGTGGAAAAATCCCTCTCGTTATCAAGAATACCAACAACCCTGACCACCCAGGTACCCGTATCGTTCTAAAACACAGTAGTGATGAATTTCCAGTAGTAGGAATTGCTGGTGATTCAGGTTTTGTCAGCATCAACATGTCTAAATACCTCATGAACCGTGAGGTTGGATTTGGACGCAAGGTTCTTCAAATCCTTGAAGATCTTAATATCGGTTGGGAACATATGCCAACAGGTATCGACGATCTTTCAATCATCCTCCGTTCTCGCGAACTAACTCCTATCAAGGAAGAAGAAATCCTTCGTCAGTTGGTGCAAAAGGCTGAAGTAGACCATGCAGAAATCGAACACGACCTTTCAATCATTATGATTGTTGGAGAAAAGATGAAGAGCCATATCGGAGTAACTGCTACTGCGACACGTGCTCTATCTGAAAATAAGATCAATATCCAGATGATGTCTCAAGGTTCTAGTGAAGTGTCTATCATGTTTGTTGTCCATAAGGACCAAGAGAAAGCAGCTATTAAAGCCCTCTACAATGCCTTTTTCGGTGAAAGTAAGGAAGGCTAAGCATGGCTCAATCACTTAACAAAACAGTGCTCCTCAATACGACAGGTACCTCCTACCTCTCTATAGCTGGGAAAGTTGGGAAATTCCTTGTCGGAGATCAGGCTTTGGAATTTTACCCCGATGTCAATGTTGAACAATTTATCCAGATTCCTTGGAGCCATATCAACCAGATTGGGGCAAATGTCACTGGGCGAAAAATCAGTCGCCACTTCGAAGTCTTTACAGACAGAGGAAAATTCCTCTTTGCTTCAAAAGACTCAGGTGCCATTCTTAAAATTGCTCGCGAAAAACTGGGCAATGACAAGGTCGTCAAACTTCCGACCCTGATTCAAACCATTGGTCAAAAATTTAAAAATCTATTTGCAAAAAAGTAGAAACTTTAGTATAATCATAGCAACGGATAAGTAGGTTATCTTCTTCTTTCAGAAAGTCTGCGGGTGCTGCGAGCAGATAGGAGGGATAGGTGAAATTCTACCGTTAGTAACAATTGCATACACAATCAAGTGCACACCTGTGAAGTTGGATGGAACCGTGGCCCTGCCACTCCAACGCTTTGTCAGGTGTGCTTTTTTCATAAAGGAGTTCTTATGTTAGATATCAAACGTATTCGTACAGACTTTGATGCTGTCGCAGAAAAATTGGCTACACGTGGTGTAGATGCTGCTGTCTTGAATGAGATGAAAGAAATCGATGCTAAACGTCGTGACATCTTGGTCAAGGTTGAAACTCTCAAAGCAGAACGTAACACAGTTTCAGCTGAGATTGCTCAAGCCAAACGCAACAAGGAAAATGCAGACGACAAGATTGCCGCCATGCAAACCCTATCTGCTGAAGTCAAAGCCCTGGATGCCGAATTGGCAGAAATCGATGCTAAATTGACAGAATTTACAACGACTCTTCCAAACATCCCAGCTGACAGTGTTCCTATTGGAGCTGATGAAGACGACAATGTGGAAGTTCGCCGTTGGGGTACTCCACGCGAGTTTGACTTCGAACCAAAAGCTCACTGGGATCTTGGTGAAGACCTTGATATTCTTGACTGGGAACGAGGTGGTAAAGTGACTGGGGCTCGTTTCCTCTTCTATAAAGGTCTTGGAGCTCGCCTAGAACGTGCTATCTACAACTTTATGCTAGATGAACACGGAAAAGAAGGCTACACTGAAGTCATCACGCCTTACATAGTTAACCACGATTCAATGTTTGGAACTGGTCAATATCCAAAATTCAAGGAAGATACTTTTGAACTCAGCGACAGCAATTATGTTCTTATTCCTACAGCTGAAGTTCCTCTGACAAACTACTACCGTGATGAAATTCTTGATGGTAAAGACCTGCCAATCTACTTCACTGCTATGAGTCCATCATTCCGTTCTGAGGCTGGTTCTGCTGGTCGTGATACTCGTGGCTTGATTCGTTTGCACCAATTCCACAAGGTTGAAATGGTTAAATTTGCCAAGCCAGAAGAATCTTACGAAGAATTGGAAAAAATGACAGCCAACGCTGAAAATATCCTTCAAAAACTTAACCTTCCATACCGTGTCGTTGCTCTCTCTACAGGAGATATGGGCTTCTCAGCTGCTAAAACTTACGACTTGGAAGTGTGGATTCCAGCACAAAATACTTACCGTGAAATCTCAAGCTGTTCAAACACAGAAGATTTCCAAGCCCGCCGTGCCCAAATCCGTTACCGTGATGAAGCAGATGGCAAGGTGAAACTCCTTCACACCTTGAACGGTTCTGGACTTGCAGTTGGACGTACAGTGGCTGCTATTCTTGAAAACTACCAAAACGCAGATGGTTCTGTAACCATTCCAGAAGCACTTCGTCCATATATGGGTGGCGCTGAAGTTATCAAACCATAAAAAATACCTCATTGTCAACTGTAGTGGGTTGAAGTCAGCTAAGATCGAGAAAGGACAAATTTCGTCCTTTCTTTTTTGATGTTCAGAGCGATGAAAATCCGTTTTTTGAAGTTTTTAAAATTCCGAAAACCAAAGGCATTTCGTTTGATGAGTTTAATGAGATTATTAGTCGCCTCTAATTTTGCGTTGGAATAGGGTAGTTGAAGGGCGTTGACGATTTTCTCTTTGTCCTTGAGGAAGATTTTAAAGACAGTCTGAAAAAGAAGATGAACCTGCTTTAGATTGTCCTCAATGAGTCCGAAGAATTTGTCAGGTTCCTTATTCTGAAAGTGAAAAAGCAAGAGTTAATAGAGATTATAGGCACTATAATATTTGTAGTGGGTATATCCCTTATGGATATTGTGGAGCCTTTTTCTGTCCACCTGCGTCCTCTAAAAACGTAAGAATAAGAATACTTCTTTAGCTACACTTGCGTGTTTCAGCTTGCATCTGAAACAATAATCTACTATGGAGATTATTGAAAAGAGGAATATTATGTTTCTTGGGTATTTCTAACATTAGATGTTTCGATTCTTCCATATTCATTTCATCCATTTTATCAATAATCTAAATAGTCAGTATCTTTATCTTCTTCACACATAATTGATTTTTATTCACTGTTTAAGTTTCTATTCTATCAAATAGTTTAATAATCTCAGAATCCGAAAATCCTAAGGCATATAGTTTTTCAAACAATATTTTTATAAGCCTGTTCAAATGCTGATTTCTTAACTCAATTATCTTCTTCTCACTTTCAGTAACAAAATATCCTTTACTTCCACGACTGACAAGCAACCCCTGTTTTTCAAGAACTTTTAATGATTTTTGAACGGTTGCAGGATTACATTCTTCCCTCTCTGCTAAAGTCCTTATGGGAGGCAGCTGTTGCCCCGGTACATACTTACCTCTTAAAACAGTTGCTCTTATCACAGATGCTATTTGTAAATATGGATACATATTCACTTAACCTTTTTATTTTTCCTTCCGCGTATAAATTTCCAATAAGCAGAATACGGAATAACCGTAGCAAACAGAAGATAATATTTATTAGCAAACATATCTGCAACTCCTTTTGCATTGAAATGAACAGGAATTTTCTCTGGGAGAAATATGCAAATAACAACTATTATAGCTAGCATTACTAATAACACCAAAATATCTTTTATCAGTCTGTTTTTCATCTTATTTTCCTCCTTGAACTAAATAAAATTTGACTTGCTAACTTTTATATAAACTTCGCTTGAAATAACAAGTAAAGTAACTGATATTATCTGCAAAACTGGTGTTATCGAAAGATTTAAAAACCAATTAAGAAGAATTGGTGTAATGAGTGCAATTATCCCAACAAGTCCAGACACAATAACAGGCATGCTCTGCTTTACAACCATCATCTCGCTTTCCCATTCATAATTTGGATACTTTTTATTTAGGGAAATTCCTATCACTGTTATAAAGATCGAATAGCATATAGGAACAATTATTAGGTTAATAATTTGAATAAAGTTCATATCAAGTTTTAGCGTAAATGCAAATATGGAAATCATATACCCAATCAAATGAAGTGTAAGGTTTACAGCTATCTTGGAATTTAGGATCATTTTTACCTTAACAGGAGAGCTTTGCAAAATCCAAATGTTTTTCCCTTCTAAAGATATCGCTGAAGCTGCCGGGCAACTGAGCGAGAGCATAGATGCAATAAATAATGGAGCAAAATTTGAGAGATATTCATTTATATTTTCTATCCCTGAAGACTCTCCTATTTGTTCTACAGAATTAAAAAGCAAAAATATACTAAAAACACATAAAAGTATTACACCGAGGCCTGCATTCAAGACCGCCATGTACGAGCTTAAAAAGCGCCCCATTTCTTTTTTATACAAGGCAAGAAATATCGATTTTCTATTATAAGATTTTTTGTTATTAGAATATCTTGATATTGTTTTAGCAAGAGTATTAAGCAATCCATACTTCATCGCAACAATTTTTACAAATATATAAAAAACTGCTGTTGAAAAAGCAATAAATAATCCCATCCCATAGTACATTGGAAAATTTGTGTGTTGCACGAATAACCCGGATATTGGGTACAGTTCTGTAATTTGCTTAGAAAGCATGATCTCAATGCTGTCTTCATTACCTGATTTCATAGCTGACACTGCAATATATCCAATTATGCCTATCATTGCAAATGAAAAGATTAGAGCAATAACATTTTTCCTCTTAAAATAAGATGAAACAGCCACAACAATCATTCCCATACATGCTGCTATACACATGGGGATCAAAGGGGCAAAAATTATAGAAGTAAAATACAATATAATCTGTAGGAGGTTTAAACTTCCGTTCAAGCCCCATACAATTCCACCCGGAAGCATAAACATCAAGCCTATTAAAAAATTCAATAAGTACATAAACATGAACTTGCTGGTGATAATATACGAACTTTTAACAGGTAAGGATAGGAGAATTTCCATATCTCGACTGCCAAATAAAATGCCATTCGAATAAAAGATAGTCAAAAATAATATTGAAAAACTTGATACAGAGACCATATATGCCGGTATCAAGTCCTGCTGTCCGACGTGTACCAATGTTTTCGCTGTTAGTATATTATAAACAAAGCAAAATAACGCAAGAGTTATTATGCCAAAACTCGCAATAGCCATTGAACTTTGTTTTTTATTTCCCGTCTCTCTAATCTCGTTAATCGGAAAGAAATTTATCAATTGTGCTTTAAGCAGTATCCAAATGTTACTCATCGTCCTGCACCTCCATGAAAAATGCTTCCAATGATTCATCACCTTTGACATCTCCTGTATTACCACTTGCAACTAACTTTCCATTTTTGATAATGGCAATCTTATTACATAATTTCTCTGCAACATCCAATACATGGGTTGAAAAGAAAATAGCACCTCCATCTGAAACACACTCATGCATAATTTTCTTTAGTAGGAAAGTTGCTTTGGGATCCAGCCCAACAAAGGGTTCATCTAGAATCAACAGTTTAGGAGAATGTACCAGTGCAGAAATAATAGCTGTTCGTTGCTTCATACCATGTGAATACGAAGATATCATCCCCGAAAGATGCTCAGTCATATCAAATAAATCACCATATTTTTGGATCCTTTCCCTGCGTATTTCAGTAGAAATTTCAAATAAATCTGCAATAAAATTGATGTACTGAAATCCCGTCATATGTTCATATAAGTCTGGATTATCCGGAATGTATGCCATCATTTTTTTACAAATAACAGGCTCCTCTTTAATGGAATGCCCATCAATCGTTATACTTCCATTCTCAAAATCATGGATACCAACAACTGCCTTTATCGTTGTCGTTTTTCCTGCACCATTTGCCCCAATAAAACCATAAATATCTCCAGGTTGTACTGAAATAGATAGGTTATCCACAACCTTTTTATCCCCATAACATTTACTAAAATTCTTTATCTCTAACATATTTTCACCCTCATTGACAATTTGTCAGTTATATTTTGAAATAATACCGATAGCTTGTTTTTATTTAGCTATCGGTACATAGTTCTCTTTACAGAAATTCCATCTCTTTTTAATAGCTAAAGAGTTCCTCTGTATTTAGGTTTTGTTCTAGCATTATCTTAAATGCATCCAAATAATCTTTGACAGGTTCTTTCTTTGAAGTTTTTATACCTATGTTATTGGAAACAAAAACATAGGCTGTCATCAGGAATTCTGCTGTTTCTGATGGATATTTTACAAAAAATACTTTTTCTGATATACCTTGATTTATTATCCTCTCAAAATATATGGTCAGTTTTTCGATGAGCTTATGGGATAACTTATCTAACATATAACGATTTTCTTCAAGATCAACCGTCTTTTGTAACTCAGTTCCCTCTGCTGAAATATTTTCCGAAGATATAATTGTAGCATCTATAAAAGCTCTAATTTTTTCAATGGCAGTTTTATCTTCATCATAAACAATAGCATGAATATCCTTCAATAATTTATCTGAATGTTGTTCTACCAGGCAATATAAGATATCTTCTTTATTCTTAAAGTGATAGTACAGCAAACCTCTTGATATATTTACTTTGTCAACAATATCCTGAGTTGTTGTATTAGTATATCCTTGTTCTATAAAGAGTAGCATTGCAGCATCCATAATTTCAGCACGTCGTATTTCCGGTTCTTTTACATCTCGCATTTTATTCCTCCTGTTGTACATCATACCACCTTACTGACAATTTGTCAATCGCGTTTTCTCATTTCTCTTGAATTTTATAATATAATATATTTACAATTTTAGAAAAATGCTTACTTGACTTTTGTAGTAAGCACAGTAAGTGTACGGACACTTACGAAAAAAGGTTTAGCTATTTCTAGCTAGACCTTTTTTCGTAACCAAATCAGATAAGCGCCTAATACAAAGAATAAAATAGTTAGGCATATAAGAGTTTCAGCCACTACCAGATAATCTAGAAATGGAAGCTTCAATATTCCCTGAGCCATCTTGAGCGAGGTAGCCGTGATAATGGTTGGGAAGGTGAGGGCTGAGAAGGCTGGTTGAAAACCTTGTTTTAAAATATTGGACAGGCGAGTTAAAACAAAGAAAAAGAAGGATTGAGAAAGCAAAATCATGACAATCAAGACCCAAGTCGGTAGGCTATCTCCTCCAACTCGAACCAGGGAGGCCAAGAGTAGAGAG
>NZ_CAUQJA010000026.1:0-24513 GCF_963518475.1 uncultured Streptococcus sp.
CTTCCCAGAATGGAAGGGCACGTTCCAAAGTCACTTTCAAGTTTTCAGCATCTGGGATAACTGAGTCGTCAAGTGAAGCGTAACGACGGTCAGTATGAGCTGAGTGCTCATCATCACGATCCATGTTTGGAGGCAATACATCGTATGAACGACGCCAGATGTGAACTTGCTCATCACCAAATTGTTCAGCAGCTTCAGCTTTGTTTTTACCAGTCAAACCACCGTAGTGACGTTCGTTCAAACGCCATGATTTTTCAACTGGAACCCACAATTGGTCAGAAGCTTCAAGAGCCAAGTTAGTTGTTTTGATCGCACGTTTCAATACTGAAGTATAAGCTTGGTCAAATTCGATACCAGCTTCTTTGATCAATTTACCAGCGTCAATCGCTTGTTGTGTACCTTTTTCAGACAAATCAACATCAGCCCAACCAGTGAAAAGGTTAGCTTTGTTCCATTCAGACTCACCGTGGCGAGCAAAAACCAATTTTACCATTAGATGGATTCTCCTTTAAATTTTCCGAGGTTTCCCCTCGTTTATCTATTCTATTTTACACAATTTTTCACAAAAAAGCTAGTCAAAACCAAAAAGGAAAGGACTGTTTGGCAATCCTTTTCCTTATTAGTATCATACAACAACCTTATTTCTCTTCAAATCCTTCTGCGACTGCGTCCGCAAAATTTTCTTCTACGATGCTTGCACAGTGGTCACAGATAACTGCGTGGTAGCTGCGTTCTGCTGTTGTTGGGTCGATACGACGGCAACGGTCACATACTTGGCCTGCAGCACGTTCAACTGTAAAGGCTACATCTTCGAAGCTAACGGCAGATTCTGGAGCTGGTCCTTCTGCGATGGTCAAGTCTGACACGATTAAAAGTTGAGCTACATTGCTGTTTACTGCTTCGAGTAGAGTTTTCACCACTTCATTTGGATAAACTGTCAAGTGAGCTTCAAGTGATTTACCGATTACTTTTGCATTACGAGCTTCTTCCAAGGCTTTTTGAGCTTGTCCACGGAAGTCCATGAAGGCTGCCCATGTATCCAAGATTTCTTCTTGGTTAGCAAAAGTTTCTGCTTCTGGCAATTCTGACAATTGAACGAAGTCTTCAGCTTCAAACTCAAGATATGACCAGATTTCCTCCGCAGTGTGAGGAAGGATTGGTGTCAAGAGTTTGGTGATTTTCACAAGAATGTCATAGAAGACAGTCTGCATTTGATGACGTTCCAGTGATTTTGCACCTTCGATATAAACAACGTCCTTAGCAAAATCAAGGTAGAATGCTGATAAATCAACGTTGATAAAGTTCACCAAGGCCTTGTAGATTGTCAAGAATTCAAAGTTTGCATAAGCATCACGAATGGTCTTAACAAGCTGGTTAAAGCGAATCGTCATGTACTTATCAACTGAACGAAGTTCATCGTAAGCGACTGCATCTTGAGCTGGGTTAAAGTCAGAAGTATTGGCAATCAAGAAACGAAGGGTGTTACGAATCTTACGGTAAGTTTCAGAGACTTGGCTCAAGATATCCATAGAGATACGTACATCATTGCTTGAGTCTACACTTGTTACCCAAAGACGCAAGATTTCCGCACCAAATTGTTTTTCAACATCGCTTGGAGCAATGGTATTTCCAAGAGATTTAGACATCTTCTCACCTTTACCGTCAAGAGCAAAACCTTGTGACAAGATTTGTTTGTAAGGTGCTACGCCATGGTTGGCAACAGATGTGATGAGTGATGAGTTGAACCAACCACGGTACTGGTCAGAACCTTCTAGGTAAAGGTCTGCTGGGTAAGTCAACTCAGGACGGTTTACCACAACTCCATTCCATGATGAACCTGAGTCAAACCAAACGTCCATGATATCTGTTTCTTTTTTGAACTCACCATTTGGTGAACCTGGATGAGTAAATCCTTCTGGTAAGAGGTCTTTGGCATCACGTTCCCACCAAATGCTTGAACCATGTTCCTCAAAGAGTTGAGCCACGTGTTCAATCGTTTCAGCAGTCATGATCGCTGTACCATCTTCAGCGTAGAAGATAGGAAGTGGAACACCCCAAGCACGTTGACGAGAGATAACCCAGTCGCCACGGTCACGAATCATATTGTAAAGACGAACTTTACCCCATTCTGAGTGGAATTTAACTTTTTCAATTTCGTCCAAGATTTCTTGGCGGAATTTAGAAACTGAGGCAAACCATTGTGGTACTGCACGCCAGATGATTGGTTTCTTAGTACGCCAGTCAAATGGATATGAGTGAGAGATTTCTTCTTGGGCAAGAAGGAGGTTACCAAGTTTTTCAATAACAGTTGGAACTACCTTTTCATAGAATTGACCTTCAAACTCAGGACCAGCATTCTTCATCATGATACCACGTTCGTCAACAGTCACTGCGACTTCAAGACCATTAGCAATACCAACATTGTAGTCATCCTCACCAAAACCAGGTGCTGTATGGACAATACCAGTACCAGAGTCAGTTGTAACGTGGTCACCAAGGATAACCAACTCATCTACAGCTGTATCCCATGGGTGTTCTGTTACGATGTGGTTCAATTCTTGACCACGGTAAGTTGCCAACACTTGAACATCAGCCCAGCCAAATTTCTCAGACAAGCTAGCCAACAATTCTGCAGCAACCACAAACTTACGAGCTTCACCAGCAGGTTGAACCAAGACGTAATCAATATCCGCTCCAACAGTCAAACCACGAGAAGCTGTGATAGTAAATGGAGTAGTTGTCCAAACTACGATATAAGTATCTGTATCTAGAACACCTTTGCCATCTTTTACCTTATTGGCATAGTAAAGGGAAGTTGAAACCAAGTCATGGTATTCAATCTCTGCTTCAGCAAGGGCAGACTCAGATGACCATGACCAGTAAACTGGCTTGGCACCACGGTAGATATAACCTTTATTAGCCATCTCACCAAATACACGGATTTGGGCTGCTTCATAGTCAGGAGTCAAAGTCACATATGGATTTTCCCAGTCACCAGAAACACCCAAACGTTTAAAGTCTTCACGTTGTTTATCTACTTGAGAAAGAGCGTATTCACGGCAAAGTTTCAAGTACTCAACCAAGTCCATTTCTTTACGTTTGACACCTTGTTTTGCCAAAACTTGCTCGATTGGCAGACCATGAGTATCCCAACCTGGGATAAATGGTGCGTAAAAACCTGACATTGATTTTGAACGAACAATGATATCTTTTGAAATCTTGTTCATAGCGTGTCCAACGTGAATATTTCCGTTCGCGTATGGAGGGCCATCATGCAAGGTGAAATGAGGTTTTCCTTGGTTCAATTCTTGACGACGTTGATAAAGTTTTGCATCTTCCCATTCCTTTTGCCAAACTGGCTCTTTGGTAGGAAGTCCTGCACGCATTGGGAAAGCTGTTTTCCCAAGATTAAGGGTATCTTTGAGTTTCATGGTATCTCCTTTATAAATAATAACAAATTAAAAACCACGACTGCCAAAAAGGACGAAAATCGTGGTACCACCTTTATTCGGAAAAAGATTTAGTCTTTCTCCCTCTTATCCCGTAACGTGGGAAACGTCAAATCTTACTAGCTTCAGACTTGAGTTTTTGAGAGGATAATCTTATCGTTAGGGAATGCAGGACTCACACCATCTCCTGCTCGCTGGAAATATAAGGATAAGATATTGTTCTCAAATCATTTCTTATAAAATTGTAACAGATTCTTGCGGTGCCGCAAAACCTGGTTCTGAGCTTACAGCTTCAGTAGCTGGTGTTGGTCCTGAGTAATGGCTTGGAGCTACTTCTGGCTCTTCATACATTGGACCAACTGGATGAGCTGGACTTTCTTCAACAACCGGAGCTGGTGAAACCACTTGTTCCTGCTCAGCTCTTGCTTCGGCTTCTGCAAGTTCCTTATTAGCCGCTTCGATACGCGCTTGCAACTCAGCCATTTCCTCGGGAGAAAACTGGCGAGTAATATCAATTGGTTCTTCCTCTGTATGTTGTTGCAAGACAGAGTCACCTAAGACTTCGCTGACCACTTCTTTGAAAGCTTCATCACTTGTCTGAAGATAAGTCGCTGTTGGGCGAAGAATATCTTCCCAATCTGAAGATTCAACAATTGCTAACTGGCTCTCAATTGTAGATTTAAGACGTTGATGGAAGACACGACTCTTGTTCTTCAATTCTTCTGTTTCAACAGCAACTTTCTTAGCATTGTCAGTTGCTTGACGAAGAATTTCATTTGCCTTGTACTTAGCTTCTTCCAGCAAGCGTTGTGCATCTTGCTCTGCTTGGTGGATAATATTATTTGCACGTTCAGTTGCAGCATGTTTTACTCGCTCAGCTGTATCCTGTGCAATCAATACAGATTGACTCAATGAATCTTTCATCTCATCAAAGTAAGACAAACGTTCTTCCAAGCTTTTAATATGTAATGCCTTATCATGATTAGAGCGAACCAAATCTTCATAATCACGGACTACAATATCTAAAAATTCATCTACTTCTTCTTGATCAAACCCTCTAAAGCGTGTACTAAAGGTTTTATCTTTGATTTCTAACGATGTAATTGGCATATTTTTCCTCACTTACTTAATAACAATTGGACCGTTAATTTCTTTTTATCTTTTTTTGTTTGCCCATTATCTCTAACGAGTTTCAATCGACCAAATTTCCTTACACTAATCAGATCACCAACTTGAACTACATAATCTGATTTTTCAACTAAATGGTAATTCACTTGGACTGCCTGTTTTTCAATTAACTGACTTGCCTGATTTCTAGACAGCTTGAAGACACCTGCCAGAAAAACATCTAATCTAGAACTAGCAATACAAATATCTAATTCTTGATAATCTTCTACTGTAGCAATTTTCTCAGTAAAATCCCGTTCTTCTAGACGAACCGGTAAACGAGCAATTTTCGTAATGCCGTCTTGAAAAAGGAGCATAAACTGTCGATTAATGATAATCTGTGCTCTCTCTTCGTTGACTAAGATATCACCAAATAGCTTCCTATCAATTCCCAGCTGATTTAAAACAGTCCCTAATATTTTTGCATGCGTTAAGCGTTCAAACTTATTAGGATAGACAATTTCTTGCAAGGATAGTTCAAAATCAGAAAATTCCGGCTCAAAATAATCAGGATACAGGAGTACCCGTACATATTCAGTTTCAAGAAACTGCCGACTGCTCATGTAGGAGATGCCGTTGGTTGATGCTAGAACCTTTAAAATCTTTTCTTGGTGGGGATTTACAAAGGGTGTTAAAAAAGGAGAATAAGAATCTTCTACCTTTTTTATCCATTCTACTCCCTTATCAATAAAAGACGAATCATTCTTAGAAAAGTGTTGATAAATCATCTTGTTCATAGAAAGATCACTAAAAGTCGAATCAACTGCTCCCTTAGGAAGTGAACTAGTAATACCGCAATCCAGACAGACAAGTCAAGACCTGCAATCTGGAGGGGTAAACGTTGTAAGGGAGCTATTATCGGTTTCACTAAACTAATAATCAAGCGTCCAAGACGTGATTCATAAGCATTGGGAAACCAAGACATCAGAGCAAAAATGATTAAAATCAGTGAATAGATATCCACTGCATTTTGAATAAAACGAATGAGAAAGATCATTATCTCACTCTCGTACGTTTCATATCAAAGCCAAATTCACCATTTTGTGATTCATCTGGAATTTTGATGTCTTCAATATTGACGACAACATCAACTGGTGTCAGCAGGTACATAGTAGATGCTACCTTTTTCATGTTACCAGCTAAAACGTGACGCGCCCCATCCAGATAGTCCAAACAACGACGAGCTTGAACTTCTGTCATATATTGGAAATCAATCAAAATACTTTCGTTACCAGCTAATAAATCAACAATATCTGTGGCATCTTCGTATTTACGTGGATAACGAACATCAATTGTCACTTTATCAGTAGAACGTTGACTTTGCATAGCCAACTCTTGTTGACGGGCATGAAGACGGGTGATGTTTTTATCTTTAGATGGCGTGCTACCAGCTTGTTGAGGCAACTCTTGAACAGAAGGGACTGGAGTCACAATCGGCTCTTCAGCTTTAGGCTGATAAGTAGTACCAACATCTTCTCCATCTTCTGTAAAATAATCTATAAATTTATCAAATCTATCTTTTAAAGACATATTTCTTTCCTATTTAAAAAATGCTGTACCAATTCTGACAAATGTTGAGCCAAATTCAATCGCTTCCTTGTAGTCACGACTCATACCCATACTCAAGTCCGTCATTGGCATATTGGGAATTTGTTTTTCTCTAATTTCTAGTTGCAAATCCTGCGTAGCTTTAAAAATTTCTTTCAACTCATCACTACTAGCTTCAAAAGGAGCCATGGTCATCAAGCCTACATATTCAATTTTATCTAAGGTGGCCAATTCTGGCAAGAGCTCCAATAGTTCTTCCTTTGAAAAACCATGTTTGCTCTCTTCCCTTGAGATATTTACTTGTAAGAAACACTTAACAACTCGGTCACTTCTTTTTTGAATTTCCTCTGCTAGCTTTAATGAATCCAAAGCATGGAAATAATCAACATACTGAATGACATCTTTGACCTTGCGTCTTTGCAAGGTTCCAATCAAATGCCAGGTAATATTTCTATCTTTTAAAGCTTCATATTTCTCAAGAAATTTATCCACACGATTTTCACCAATATGATGCACACCTAGCGGAAGCAAAGCCTCCGCTGTCGGTACGTCTACATATTTTGTAACAGCAACAACCGAAACAGAATTGACTTCTCTTCCTGACTGCTGACTTGCATCTTTTATTTGTTGAAAAACACGTTCTGTATTTTCTTTCAAATTCATTTACTTAACGATTTTTGAAAAATGGAGGAGTGTCTAATTCATCCTCATCGTGTAAAGATGGTGCTTCGAAACGTTCAACTGGTGATACCACTGAATCAGTTGGTCGAACAATTGTCTCACGACGCAAGTCCCAATCACCAAATGCTGAAGTTTGAGAAGTTTCTGTACGGCGAGGTGCTGGACTTGGAATTTCAGCAGTTTCAGCCATATCAAAGTGACGGTTATGATTGTGTGCATAACTAGGACTTGCTTGTTCATGACGAACTGCTTGTCTTGGTGCATGACCAACAACTTTTTCAACACGATCTTGACGAACACCAGTTGCAACGACTGTAACACGGATTTCATCTTTCATATTTTCATCGATTGATGTTCCGAGCCAGATGTTCACTCCTTGACCAGCTGCTTGATTAACAATTTCTGATGCTTCTTCTGCCTCAATCAAGGTTAAATCAAGACCCCCAGTAACGTTGACGATAACATCCTCAGCACCGTCAATAGTTGTTTCAAGAAGTGGTGAGTAGATTGCCTTACGAGCTGCTTCGACCACACGTTCTTCACCACTACCGATACCGATACCCATTAGGGCGTTCCCTTTATTTGCCATAACTGTTTTCACATCGGCAAAGTCAAGGTTAATCAAACCAGGGTTTGTAATCAAGTCCGTAATCCCTTGAACACCTTGGCGAAGTACGTTATCTGCTTCGCTAAGAGCTTCAAGAAGTGGAGTTTTCTTATCAACAATTTCAAGCAAGTTGTTGTTTGAAATAATCAATAAAGTATCTACATGTTCGCGAAGCTGATTGATTCCTTCTACAGCGTACTGTCCACGTTTGCTTCCTTCAAAACCGAAAGGACGTGTCACAACACCAACTGTAAGAGCACCTAGATCTTTAGCAATGCGGGCAATAACAGGAGCTGCACCAGTACCTGAGCCACCCCCCATACCTGCAGTAATGAAGACCATATCTGCTCCACTAATAGCTTGAGTCAAGGCTTCTTCGCTTTCTTCTGCAGCTTTTTGACCAACTTCAGGTCGACCGCCAGCACCCAAACCACGAGTCAATTTAGGGCCTAACTGAATTACAGTCTCAGCTTTTGTACTACTCAAAGCTTGTACATCTGTGTTTGCTGCGATAAATTCTACGCCTGCAACACCTTCGTCAACCATGCGGTTAATGGCGTTACCACCACCTCCACCAACACCGATTACTTTAATCACTGCACCTTGAGCAGCCGCTGTATCAAATGAAAATGTCATAGTTTATTTTTCCTCTTTTATTCATCAAACATACTTCCAATTAAACCACGGAAGCGATCTGCGATTTTTGGTTTATTTTGAGAAGATACTTTATCTTCTTTCGGAGCAACTACGTTTGTAGAAGCTGATTGCTCTACCTCAGTATTTTGAACTGGTTGAATAGGGGTCGGTTGTGCTACCTGCGTAACACGTTGAATCATCCCACCAAAATTAATTGGTTGGTGACGCAAAGTATCCTCACCCTTAACTGCTCGTTGTGCTAATAAATGCACCTCAGTCAATTGACCAGCAAATTCAGACAAGCTAATCACATGAGCAAAGGCAGGGTTACGGATTCCAACTTGATTTGGAACGTAAAGTTTGACACCAACGCCAAATACTTCCTGTGCAAGTTCTACAACACCTGGTAAAATAGCATTTCCACCAATCAGAACAATCCCACCTGGAAGATCCAACAAATGTCTTCTTTCCAACTCTTGTTTGATTTGTTCGAAAATGTGTTTAATACGAGCTGAAATAATCTCTGCTAGGTAGCTTTCTGTAACTTCTACAGGCTCTACTTCACCAATCACTTCAACTTGGAAGGTTTCATTGCTTGCAAGTGAAGGGTAGGCTTCACCATAGTTCAATTTCAATCCTTCAGCTAGTTTTTGTGAAGTCTTCAAGACTTTAGAGATATCTTTTGTGACATAATCTCCACCTTCTTGAAGAATATTTGTAAACTGGAGTTCTTGGTTACGGATTGTAGCAACAGTTGTTTGACCTGCTCCCATATCAATCACAGTAGCTCCAAATTCACGCTCTCCTTCGTTCAAGACTGAACGAACCAAAGCCAATGGTGAAATAATAATATTTTCAACTTGAACACCTGAGCGCTCAACTGTCTTGCGTAAATTGTGAAGAATAGTACGTGGACCTGTGTAAAGTAAACCACGCATTTCAAGACGAACACCCATCATGCCACGCGGGTCACGAATACCTTGGAAACCATCTACGATAAATTCTTCTGGAATGAAAGTAATGACTTCACGATCTGGTGTCATACTCTTCGTCAAGGCTGATTTGACAACATTCTCAACATCTTGATCTGTAATTTCTTTTGTATCAGATGTAACTGGAATCATTCCTTGAGTTGGTTCTACTTGCAAAAGATTTCCAGGCAAACCAACATTCACTGATTTGATTGAAATGCCAGCTTTCTCTTCTGCTTGGGAAATAGCTGACTTGATAGCAGTTGCTGCTGCTTCAATATCAACGATAATCCCATCCTTTACACCTTTACTCTTGGCATTACTTACACCAATTACATTAAGTTCACCATTTCTAAGCTCGGCAACCAATACTTTAATCGAATTAGTTCCGATATCTAAGCCTGTAAAAAAACCATCTCTAGCCATTACATCGCATCCTCTCTCTTCCAAGTTTCAAACTTCTATTCAATATAGCTAAAATAGGGCATAGCTATTCACAGAATATTATAACACAAAAAATCCAATCGTGCTTAGTTTTTCCTAAATTTACTTACCATTTTTTCACATTCGCTCATCATATTTTTGTATTTTCCAAACAAGTTATAAAAAATCAGATTTATGAAAAAAAGAAAGCTTAAAATCAAGCTTTCTTTGCAATCATTTTTTCTGCTTCTTGTTCTAAAAATTGTTCTAAGATTTTCTTAGTCAAAGTTATTGCAGCAGACAAGGCTATAGAAACAATCAAATAATTAGCTACTAAGCCGTGATCTCCAACCAATGGCGGTTTTGTCAAGAATCCGTAATCTCCACCTGTTACTAAATTAACCACAAAAATCAAGGCATTTAGTGCAAAGGTCATGAGAAAAATTCCCTTCACATCCAGCAATCGCGCATTATACTGTCTCAATAGATAAACTAGAGAGTTCCCCAAGAGTGCTAAGTGGCCAAAGATAAAGGATAAAATCGCAATATGTGGGAAAGGATAGGCATCTGGAACTGGATAAACAAAGGCCGCTAATGTCCCAAATGTTCCTAGTAATGCAAAATACTGCCGATATTTGGACTGACCAGGAAGCAAAAGCACCACAAACATAGCCATACGACAATGGTAAAAAGGTAAGCTTTCTGACAGGGGCATATGATTGACCCAGTACCAACCATAAAGGAGGATCAGCTGAACGGCCTGCAAGATTTGGAAAAATCGTTGGCAAACCTTCTTTTCACGATAACGATAGGCTGTATAAAAGGTCAAAGCTAAAAGCGTAAATAGGCTAACATACCAAAAAAGGTCAAATTTAGGTGGTTCTGTTGCTTGGGTCGTAAAGAAAATATCCCATAAATTCATCTAGTCTTCCTCATGATTCAAAATTTTCCTGCATTTTATTATACCATGCTATTTGTCAAAAATGGATTTAGAAATACGATAATCATCTTCTTAATCAAGATATTGCTCCCTCTGACCTTGATAAACCTGCCAAAGAATCTCGATTTGCTCCTTGGTAATGCGTTTTTCAGATAAATTCGGCAGTTGGTCAATTGCAAAAAATTGAAGGGCAGCGATTTCTTGATTTTCTTGGAATTGTCCATCGAGAAGCTTACATTCAAAAACAAACTTTGCATATTGTTTGCTCTGTAGTTGGAAACGATTGGTATCAAAAACAGCTAGCAGTCTTTCAACTTTGGCTTTAAAACCGGTTTCTTCTTCAATTTCCTTGAGAATATTTTCAGTTGGAGAATAGCCGACTTCACCAAAGCCACCTGGCAAAGCCCAACTATCCTCTCCTTGTCCCCTAACCAGACAAATCTTCTCATCCTCAACAATCCAAGCACGGACGTCCATTAAGGGAGTCGCATAAGCTGAAGTTGGTTTCAAGACTTCTGCCACTTCGTCTGCATCAAGGTCTGATACCTGATTCAACATTTCAGATAACAGACTTCGCAAGTCTTCGTAGCGCTCACGGTCAAAAGGATCCTTTGTAAAGGTTAGTCCAGTATCTGTAAGAGCAATCATTCTTTGAAGATACTTAGCAAAATCACTTGTCTTCATTTTCTAAACTTTCTACCAACTTAGCTAGATTCATAGAGTTAGAGCCTTTGAGTAGGATTTGGTCATTGACTCCAAGGCTTTCTTTGACCTGCTTGACTAGGTCTTCAAATTGGTCTTGGTCTTCTGTTTTCTTGAAGTAGTAAACGTGGCCAATTGGGAACATTTGACTGGCCAATTGGGCTAATTCAGCAATGTCTTCTCCATAGAAAATAACGGTATCAAGCACATCTGGAGAAAGGCTCAAAATCATCTGATTATGAAGCTGAATAGACTGGTCCCCAAGCTCCTTCATATCCGCCAACACTGCAATTTTCTTGCCACCTTCATTGGCTGGAATGGCAGAGAAAGTCTCTAAAATCAGCTTCATAGCAGTTGGATTGGCATTGTAAACATCTGACAGGATATCTGCTCCATTGGTTGCTTTCTTCCACTCGGTACGGTTACGCGTCAATTCAAGATCTCGAAAAGCCTGACGAATCTGCTCCTCTGAAACTCCTTCTTGTAGGGCAACATAGGACGCAATCATAGCATTGGTGGCATTGTACTTACCAGTCACTGGCAAATCAAGTTCTTGTTCCAAGAAATTAGCCTTAAAGGTCAAACTATCCTTACGCTCAACCAAGTCGGTAATTTCCAAGTCAGCTCCTTGCCCAAAACGGACCACCTTTTTATCAGCTGGTAAGTAGTCCTCTACAATCGGATCTGCTGGTGCCAAGAGCAAGGAATTCGAAGACATCCCGTCTGCAATTTGCATTTTTCCTTTAGCAATCTCAGAACGGTCTTTGAAAAAGGCCAAATGGGCTTCTCCAACCAAGGTCACGATGGCTGTTTTTGGACGAGCCAATTCTGACAAGAGATGGATATCGCCCAAGTGATCCTGCCCCATCTCCAAGACCAACTTTTCTGTTCCTTCAGGCATATGGAGAACTGTGTAAGGAAGACCAATCTCATTATTGTAGTTGCCTTGTGTTTTGTAGGTTTTGTAGGTTGTTGATAGCAAGTGTGCCAACATATCCTTGGTCGTTGTCTTACCATTTGAACCCGTAACCGCAAAGACATCAACAGTCGTTTTTTCGAGATAGTAGGCTGCTAGTTGCTGAAAGGCAGTCAGAACATCATCTACTAGAATATAGGGATGATTTGCAACCTCTTTCTCAGACAGGGTTACAGCAGCGCCATTTTCAAAAGCTGTTTCGATAAAGTCATGACCGTCACGCGCACCTTTGAGGGGGACAAATAAATCTCCTGCCGCAATCAAACGACTATCAAACTCAGCATTTTCCAACTGAGCATCATCAAAGATGCTGACATCATTTTTAGCTCCGACAACTTGGGCAACTTCATGGATTGTTAATTTCATTTCTACTCCTTTAAAAAGGGTCGAAGCCCGAGAACTCTAGTCACCTTGCAGTGATGGTTCTGGCTCCTACCCTCTCTTTCATTTTTATAGCAAATGTGCTTCGCGCTTGTCAAAACTTTCCTTAGCAAGTTCAACCAAACGCTCGATTAGTTCTGGGTAGCTGATTCCCATATTGTCCCAAAGTAGTGGGTACATAGACCACTGGGTGAAACCTGGCATGGTATTGAGCTCGTTTAGGAAAATCTCTCCCTTGTCTGTATAGAAGAAATCGCAACGAGAGAGACCGAGGCCACCAATGGCACGGAAGGCAGTTTCTGCATTTTGACGCATGACAGCTACCACATCATCACTGATTTTAGCTGGGATATCCATGGTAATCTTGTTGTCAATATACTTGGCATCGTAGTCATAAAAGGCAACATCCTTGACTACTTCTCCTGGTAGCGTACTCTTGACATCGTAGTTGCCCAAGAGACCAACCTCGATTTCACGAGCATTTACCCCTTGCTCTACCAAGACACGGCTGTCATATTGGAAGGCAAGTTTCAAAGCTTGACGGAGTTCCTCTTGATTTTCAGACTTAGAAATACCGACACTTGACCCCATGTTTGATGGTTTTGTGAAGACTGGATAAGTCAATTTTTCTTCAACTTCGGTGATTTTAGAAGTCACATCATCGCCTTCAACGATGGCCACATAAGAAACTTGGGCAATCCCGACAGATTCTAAGACACGCTTGGTCGTGATTTTATCCATGGCAAGACTAGATGACAAGATGTTACAACCAACATAAGGCATTTTCAAAACTTCCAAGAATCCTTGAACTGAGCCATCTTCTCCCATCGGACCATGAAGAACCGGAAAGACCACTGCACCATCTTCGTAGATGGCACTTGGTGCAACTTGCTTATCCCAATCAATGGTTTCATTGGTCATAAGACGATTCTCTTGACCTGGAGTCTGGCTAAATTCTTGCGTTTTAATAAAGTCACCTGACTGGCTGATGAAGAAAGTCTTGACTGTGAAACGGTCGTAGTTGACCGCACGCATGACACTTTCCGCTGAAAGAACAGAGACTTCACGCTCTGCACTACGTCCACCGTATAAAAGAATAATCGTTTGTTTCATATTATTTGTTCCAATTCTAATAGAATACTCGTTCTTTAGTATATCATATTTGCTTCTTTTTTGAAACTTGAACCTGATACTGGTCTTCAATAAATCTAAAAAGAGACCGATAAAACAACTGTCGGCCTCCTTGATTTTTTGTATAAATGAATTGAGTGTGTTAATTTGTCTAGACTTACAACTCTGTTCGATTTTCAATAGCTCGTAAGAGTGTCACTTCATCCGCATACTCAATGTCCGCTCCGACAGCGAGACCTCGTGCTAGACGCGTAACCTTGATACCAGTCGGCTTGAGCAAACGAGAAAGATACATGGATGTCGCTTCACCATCTGCTGTAGCATTGGTCGCCACAATCACTTCTGAAACTTCACTATCCATAAGACGAGTCATAAGGCTCTTGAGATTGATATCGTCCGGACTGATACCATTCATGGGAGAAATAAGACCATGTAAGACATGATAGAGCCCATGGTATTCTTGGATATTCTCCATGGTTGCCACATCGCGACTATCTTCGAGAACTAAAATCGTTGTCTGGTCACGAGTCGGATCGGTACAGATAGAGCAAGGATCGTCATCAGTCAGGCGACCGCAGATGGAACAGTAGGTCAGCTCTCTCTTCGCAGAAAGGAGATTTTTAGCAAATTCATTGACATCGTCATCAGACATTCCAATAGTATAGAAGGCCAGACGTGTAGCCGTCTTAATCCCGATACCCGGTAACTTCGAATAACTGTCAATTAGCTTAGCAATAGGTGTTGGATAAAGCATATGTTCCTTTCTAATTCATTGGATGATGTTGGTTATAGAGGTTGATAATATCGCGCGCAATGGAAGGTCCGACACCATTTGTAAGGTTGGTGTTATGAGGGAAGACAACAGCTACAGCGATTTGAGGATTATCTGATGGTGCATAGGCCACAGCATTAGTATTGTTAGCTTTTTGACCTCCCGCAACATAACTTTCGGCAGTACCTGTTTTTCCACTAATGGATACCGCTGCGCCATTTGAAAAGGCACGACCGGTTGTCAAAGCACTACCACCATGTGACACTTGATAAAATCCTTGTTGGAGGATGGAAACATCAGACTCAGAAATATTAATTTTATTCATTTCCTTAGTTTCAACAGATTGGATTAAGTTCCCTAAGCCACCTTGTTCGTTGTTTCCATAAATCCCCTCGACAATGTGAGGTGCAATCCGAACACCGTTGTTGGCAATAGTTCCAACGTACTGGGCCAATTGCATTGGGGTGTAGTTATCAAACTGACCAAATGCATTGGTAATGTAATTAGCGAAATTATACTCTTTTGGTATAAAACCAGTTGACTCATCTGGAAGGTCAATGCCTGTTGAAGCTCCAAGACCATATTCAGCAAATGTCGAACGAAGTTTCCCCATGGCGGATTCTAAATTGTTAGTTAAAACAAACATATTGGGTTGATAGGTCTGACCCATAATGCCCAAAGCCGTTTGAACCATGTAGGTATTAGAAGAATACTCCAAGGCTTCCACAGCTGTAATCGGGAATGAACCGTAGGCTTGAGTATACCAAGAATTAATCGGAGCTGAACCTTGGAAGACAATCGGTTGGTCTGTCAAGGTCTGGTTCCCTGACAAGACTCCATTTTCCCAACCTGAGCTGATGGTCGCCGCCTTGACAACAGAACCCGGGACAAAGACATCGGTTACTGTTCCCAAGGAATCAGGTGTTAAATCTCCCGTTTTCAAGTCATGTTTGAGTCCTGACATAGACAAAACCGCACCTGTTTTTGGGTTCAAAGCAACTGCATACACACCTTCTGAATACTTGGCTCCTCCATTTCCCAGTTCGGAATTGAAATAACTCTTAAGCAGATTGTCCACGCTATCTTGGAAGGCCAAATCAATAGTCAGTTTAATATTATTCCCTTTGGTACCATCTTCGATATTTTCGACACTTTCCATATTGCCATACTTGTCTAGATGGATTTCTTTCACCGAGCGTTTTCCTTGCAAGGTTTCTTCATATTGTTTTTCTAGATAAGAAGTCCCAACACGGTCATTTAGAGAATAACCCTTTTTGATATAAGCATCTGCTTCTTCAGCTGGTAGACCAGCTTTTTCACTGGATACACTTCCTACTATAGACGCAAGTGAAGTCTCTAGGACCTTTCGATCCCACGAAGTTGAAATACTGATACCAGGTAAATTCTTAGAGGCCGAAGCTATCAAAGCAATCTGAGTATCTGTCAAGGAATCTGTCGCAATGGTTCCTGTCGCAAAATTTTCAACTGCATTAAGTTGGCTAAAGAGGTAAATTTCTTTCTTTTCGTCATCAGAGTAGGTCAATTGACTTGGATCGATACTTTCAACAGTATTATTGTAAAGCTCGGATTCAGATAATTGATTGCCATCAGAATCAAGGCGCTTCTCACGTGGTAAACTTTCCACTGCTTTCTTATAGACATCTTGATCTGCTAGATAATAGTCTGCTAACTGTCGGTCAGTCAATGTTGGAGAAGAAACTTCCACATAAGCCAGCAACTTCTTGGCTGTTTCTTTTAAATCTGCAGCCGTCATTTTGTTGTTTCGAGTAAAGGAAACAACTTGTTTCACAGTATTTTCAACCAAAGGCTTGCCACTTGCATCATAAATTTCGCCTCGAGCTGAACTAGTGGTCACCTTTGTTTTACTAGCCGATGCTAGTTTTGTCTCATAAAAATCCTTATTCAAAACCTGCATATAAAGTAGGCGACCAATAATGGCCATAAAGAGCAAAATAACAATTGAAAACAATAAATTAAGCCGAATCGGAATCGAATGGCTATCAAATTTTCTCATACAAGTCAGTCTCATTTCTATTTATAAATCTTACTCTTCATTGTACCATAATTTAAGAAGAAATTTTGGAAAAGAAGGGTGCTTTTTTAATTTAGTTTCTGATGGTTTTTTTATTTAAACATAACTATTTTATATGATATAATATTTACAAAAGCTACAAAAAATAATTATCGATTAATAGCTAGACTCAAATAAAGGAGTATCATGAACCCGCAAGATATCGCAAGCATTATTGATCTTCATTTTGAAGAGTTAACAGATCTAGAGCAAGAAATCGCTCGCTATTTTTTACAATCTGAAACCATTGTAGATGATTTATCATCCCAGCAGGTCACTCAAAAATTACATATTTCTCAGGCTGCTCTGACCCGCTTTGCTAAAAAGTGTGGTTTTACAGGTTATCGAGAATTTATTTTCCAATACCAACACCAAGCAGATAATCAAGCTAGCCAACATCCCGACCACAGCCCCCTGACAAAACGAGTTCTTAGAAGCTACAGTAATATGCGAGAACAAACACAGGACTTGATTGACGAAAAACAACTAGAACGAATCGCCCAGTTAATCGAAGGTGCTGATCGTGTCTACTTCTTCGGAACTGGCAGTTCTGGCCTCGTCGCTCGTGAAATGAAATTACGCTTCATGCGTCTGGGTGTGGTATGCGAGGCCTTGACTGATCAAGACGGCTTTGCTTGGACAACCAGCATTATGGATGAAAATTGTCTCGTACTCGGTTTCTCACTTTCTGGCTCAACTCCTTCTATTTTAGACAGTTTATTAGACGCTAAGGAGATGGGCGCAAAGACTGTACTCTTTACAAGCGTTCCAAATAAAGATAGTCAGGCCTATACAGAGACTGTTCTTGTAGCCACCCACAGCCAACCCTCCTACATCCAACGAATATCCGCTCAACTTCCTATGCTCTTCTTTATCGATTTGATTTATGCCTATTTTTTGGAAATCAATCGTGAAAGCAAGGAGAAAATCTTTAATAGCTATTGGGAAAATAAAAAACTCAATGGCTATCGTAGACAAAAACGCGTCAGAAAATCCTAGTTTGGTTCAACCAAACTAGGATTTTTATTCATCACCAAACATCCCTCTTCTAGATTATGAATTAGTCGTATCTTGACTTAGTCTTAAATAATTTCATATAATCACTTTTTGAAGGGAGTAAATAAGCAAGTCTGACAGTATCCTCAACAATTGTATATAATACGATGTAATCCTTACTCAAGGTCAATCCTCGCGTTTGGTAGTGAGGATCTAATTTCTTACCAAATTTTCCATCGGCATCAAATCCAGCTTGGGGGAAAATTTCCAGCCGATTAATATCCTTTCTAATATTCGCTACTTTTCGTCTCGTAGCCTCTACAGAACCGATTTCCTCCGCTATATACTGATATATTTTATCCAGACTATCAATCACTCTAGGAGAATACAAAATCCTATATCTTTTATAATTCATAGCGTGTCACGACATCCTCATCTGTCAAGTAATTTCCAGCCTCAATCTTGGCATAACTTTCTTGAACTTCTGCTTGTAATTGTCTAAACAAATACTCCTTCTCCAATTCCTCTTCACTCAGTAAATCTACTTCATTTGTTATGGCAACATTCTTTAAAAATAATCTTAGTGCTGAAGAAAGAGAGAGATTTTTTTCTTTTAACACTTCCATGGCATCATTTACTAATTCTCTATTAGCTTGGAAGGTCACAACTTTACTTGAATTCGCTATAGCCATTTTATATAATTCCTTTATATATTTTGTTTATTATCTCACAATTATAAAGAAAGTCAAGAGGATTTGATTAGAAAGATGCTGGAAAAAAATTTTTGTATCACATAACTAATATAAAAACTAACTTCTAAAGAAAGCCAAATGATATTCTCCATTCAATTTAACTGCTACTTTCTCATGGATAGACTGATTTTTTAAAGAACAAATTTCTCCATATTTCCAACTTTCGTGCTCCCCTGATAATCTAGTGACTGACTTCACTTGATTATCTAAGTTAGCAACTGTAGCACTAAGCTCTTCTTCTGGAATAATTTCTTCAGTAATTGTAAATGATTGTTCCCCTATCTTCAACTCTCTGGCTTCTTGCTCATTGATAGCAAATCCTCCTACTAAGCGAACATTAAATAAGTCAGAAACTTTTAGTAGTTCTTCTTTAGAAATATTATCAAGTAGTCTACATTTATAGAAAGTACTATCAATTTTTATGGCAAATTCTCTATTCTTGGTCTGATATAAGTCACCAATCTCCAATAAATCATTCTTTATTTCATTATTGGAATCATCGTAAGATATTTCATAAATATCATAATGATTGCTTACTTTACTTTCAATATCTTCATATAAAATTAATTGATTAGTTACACCATAATGCTCGCCTTTATAATCAAATTGATTATAACTTGAGTCGAGAAATTTAACATCATACTTCTCATATGTACATCCGGTCAATCCAAGTAAACTTAAGAAAAAAATTACGGAAAGATAGATCTTTTTGAATTTCATAGTTCTCCTCCTAATTTTCTATAGCTAAATTATCAAAAATCAATAACGCCTCTCTCCAATATGTCTTTACAGACTTATTTTGGATATGAAGTAAAGTCAAAACAATTTCCAAACTTCCATCTAAAAATTTAATCTTCCTTCATTTCAATCATAGTATATAATTAAACACCTTTTCTGCTCACAACTACTAAATTAGTAACAAACAATAATACAACATAAAAAATTAAAGCCAATAAATTAGTTGTGCTTCTAAAATTATTTTCTAAAATTATATTAACTGGTAAAATTACTGGAATCCAAAAAATATTAAGAAAAACTTTATTTGTTGCAAATAATATAAATAAACTTTCTACAACAGCAATAAGTAAATTGCCACCTTTCGCAATAAACAATGTCAATAGCATGTGGAAATGATTTAGCAATATTAGTAATAACCAACTAACTATTCCTACGTAAAAATAATATGAAAAGTGTTCTAACTCTATACCTACAACTACCCATAAAGGAATAGTAAGTAAAGATAATAGTAAATCTAAAACAAAAATTTTCGCTCCCCATATACTGGCTGTATTTCTCGAGCCTTTAATATTCTGATAATTATTAGCATTGATTTCTTGTTCAGATACTAATAAAGTGATTATCGTAGTTATCATACAATAGCCTAACATGGGTAAAAAGATAATATTTTCCAATACAATTGTGTTATTTACAGATAATATGTAAATTGGAATTGTCAATAGTTGTATAGTAGACAAAATCAAAATAATGTATAGTTGATACGAACCTTTAAATTTAATCATTTCACTTTTTAGCAATTGGATCATTACTTAACCTCCAATTTAACATTAACAAAGAAACAATAAATAGAATCAATGATAGAAATACGGTAAATACTACCATTTTAACGTCTGTTACATGATTTGTTAAATCTAAATCTCCTGACGGTTTTATATACATAAGACTATAAGCAATTTTATAATGATATGTAAAAGGAAAGAAGAACCAAAAGCTACTTTGAGCGATAAAAGGTGCAACCAAAAAACAAATCAAGGAGTTAATAGATACTAAGATATAGGGGTTGATCCGTTTCGAAAATAGATACAAGAGTGGCAATACCCATATGGATGTTATCGAAATAAGTACTAAACAAATTAAGTCACCAATTATATTCAATGATATTAAGTCGCCATACAAAAAATTACTTGTAAATAATAATATAGCTAAAAACCATACGTTCGAAATGAGTAAATCTTTTAATTTTAAAAGTATCTTTACGATATATATTTTTATGCTATCATTTCGAAAGTATATATTCTGGAAGTTTCCTGCAGCTTCTTCTGCTTTATAATCATATAAAAATAACAATCCAATAAGCGTGTACAAAAAGACGGCTTCCCACCAATATATTGAAAAACTTTCTAGAATACTCGGTCCAACAAGTAATACAGCTATTAAAATCGACAATCCAGGAGCTATTATCAAGAATTTTTTGGATGTATTTTTTCGCTGTTTTAACCATTCTGATTTAAATATTTTTATCATATTGCGTCACCTCCATGAACAATTCTTATAAATAAAGATTCTAAATCATCACTTTGAACATTCGAACCATCGTAAAAAATTTGACCATCATGTAAAATAACAACTTTATCTGCCACTTTACTAACTTCATACAGTTGATGGCTAGATAAAAGAATTGTCATTCCTGATTTCTTTAAAGAAATCATTAAATTCAACAATTCCTTTATACCATCTGGATCCAATCCATTGGTAGGTTCATCTAAAATGAGCAAATCTGGACTAGTAATTATTGCCATACCTAATCCCAAACGTTGTTTCATACCTAAAGAAAAGCTCCCTGCTTTTTTCTTTCCCGTATTAGATAGCCCAATCAAGTTTAATACTTCATTAATTCGTTCGTCAGAAATGTCATATAACAATGCTCTTGTTTTTAAGTTATCATAAGCAGATAAGTTCATGTAGATAGCTGGAGTTTCAATAAGCGCTCCAATCTCATATATACCCGCATTTTTTTTCCCATTAAAAATAACCGTACCACTATCAGCATTTTCAAGACCAAAAATAATCTTCATAATTGTTGATTTTCCTGCACCATTAATACCTAATAATCCACAAATACTCCCCTCTTTTATTTCAAAAGAAATATTTTTCAGTACTTCTCTATCCTTATATGATTTTCTAAGTTTTTGAACTTGTATATTCATAACTATAATTCCTCCTTGTTTTATACTTGTATGTTATACTTTATTTTTCAAAATTTGTTCAGAATTTCCAATTTTACAAAATTAAAAAAATAGACAGTCCTCAATTTAGAAAACCATCTATTTTTATACATAACTATTATATGGAAGCTATCTAATATATCCTTACAGAATTATTTTTTAATAAGCAACGTCACTTGAGCGCCACCTCTATCTGGATTTGATAAAAACAATTCTCCTAAATGTCTAGTTGCAACTTGTTTAGCAAATGCTAACCCTAAACCATAGTGCTTATTATTCCTACCTTTATTCTCAGTATAAAATAACTTATCTGCATTTAATAAGGACTGTTCAGTAAAAGGCAGACCATTATTCCACACTACAAAATTAATATACTCTGTTTCCTCAATGATAGTAAGCGTAACTTTTTTTTCTCCAGAACTATATCTTGCTGCATTTGCTAAAATGTTAATTAATGCCCGATTTAAATTAAAGCGATTTCCCTTAAAAAATATTAATTTTGTAGTATTAATAATTTTGAAATCAACCTTTGCATTATTCATTACAGATTTCGCTTCTACTGACAGCTCACTTAAAAATTCGGATAAATGTATCTGTTCTCCATAATCTTTATCTTCAATTAGTAATCTTGAATAATCAATCATTGAACTAAAGTATCTTTCAAAAACTACTATACTGTTATTCATTGACTGAGTGTATTCCTTCTGTTGAACAGTCAAGTTAGTTAATTCAAGCAACTCTAAATTTCCCTTTAGTACTGTTAAAGGAGTTTTTACATCATGAGCTAATGCACCAACTTGAAAAGATAAATCTTCCTTCTCCCTTCTCTCTGATTTGAGTAAATTAGTTAACTCGTCGTCCTTTTGATATAATACAGAAAGAATTTCATCGAACTCTTGTATTTGAGCAGGAATGTTTTTATCTTTAAATGTTAACTGTCCCATGTTTAAAGTCTTTTTTTGTATGAGGAGAAAATTATTTGAAAATTCTTTTATTAATCTTGTAAGTGACCAAATGAGTAAAATTGTTTCGATAACGAAGAAAAATAAATAAGAAAATAGATTAAATGAAAAGTGACGCAAATTCGGATTAACAAACTCAGGTATCATGGGTTGCCTGACAGTAAGTACAATCTCTGAATTAGCGTAATACCCATAATACACTGCATCATTACTTATGGATTCATTTTTAGCAAAAACTTCTCGATAGGCTGGCAAATCCTTTTTTTGATAGTTACCCTCTTCAATTGTACCCGTCTTGCGATTAAATACAACATAGTCAAATATAGAGTTATTCATTGCTTGGACTACATCACTTAAATTGCTGCTATCACTCACTGAAATTTCCATTTTAGAGCCGTATACATTTAATTGTCCAGTAAAAACAAGTAAATAAGTAAATATAAAAAATAAAAGTATACTCAGTAACGTACCTGTTACTAGTTCTAAAACAGTCCTTATTATGCGCCCTCTAATTGTACTCTTCTTACTCATGCCACTTGTATCCCATACCTCTAACTGTTTTTATAGGATTAATTCCATACGATGAGAATTTTAATCTTATTTGATAGATATACTCAGATATTGAACGAAAGAGGGTTTCAGCATCATCATCATAAACATTTTCATATATATCTTGTACAGTAAAAATTTTTCTTGGATTGCTAGATAATAGCTCTATGATATCATATTCCCTACTTGTAAAAGCAAGACTATCTCCATTAATACAAACAATTTTTTCTTGTAAATAAATCGTTATTGGGGATAATTCTCGAACAATTTGATTACTTAATTCACCTTGTTTGTATCGTTCTTCTCGTTTGAGATTTGCAGCAACTTTGGCAATTAATTGATTGATGCTGAAAGGTTTTGTAATATAGTCATCTCCTCCTAAATTCAACCCTGATACTATATCATCTTCGGTATCTTTTGCACTAACAAAAATAATAGGAGATCTTACTTTATTTCTAATCTGCTTACAAATTTGCATACCATCTATATTAGGCATCATTACATCTAATAAAATCAAATCAAATCCTTTGAAATTATTAATATTGATTGGTACGGTGACTTCTTGATACGTCGTTACCTGATAGTTTTTCATCTCTAAAATAGTTCGCATCAGTTTCAAAATTTCAAAATCGTCATCTACAACTAATATCTTATACATTCTATCACCTCAAAAAATTTTAGAGAACTATCTGCAAAGCTCCGTATTCTTGACAAAGAATAGTTTCAATGCATCAATTTGTAATTGTTCTTTATTTTTTAAATTAAATTTTTAGAAACTAGTACAAATCTATTTTACACTATCTTGAACAAAATTCGTAATATTTAATAATCTAATTTGAGTGCCGTCAATGTCATTTCTTATACAGCAGGAATATCCATAACTTTCCCATCTATATGTGAATAATCCTTCCCCTTAAGTTCTCCAAGGTAATGTTCCAATGATTCTTGATTATTTACCATAACCTACTGAAGAAACAATTATTGAACCTTGACATTTGAGATTATATCAGAGAAAATTCAGATTTTATTCAGAGAAAAAATCATCTTTACACTACTAGTGAAATTCAAATTTAAGAAAGAATCAATTTCTAAAATTTTTCATGTCCTAAAAAGCGGAATAAATTTTGAACTTGTTAAGACTATTTTCTATTCTTTCTTCCACTTATATCCTATCCAGCATGCTAAAGCAAGTAAAACTAAATTAAAGATGATAAAGAAAGTCGTAAAACTAAATAATCCATTTTGAGCTAGATCTGCCGTGTAAAGTTCAGTCTATATAAAGAGAAGATAAATTCCATAGCCTTCCACGAAAATAAGAAAACTGACAAAACCAATCAGGAAAAGTCCACTGGCAATAAGAAAGAGTCTCCATAAAAGAATGAGAATTCCTACTACTGCTAAAAAAATTACTTGGATAAGGAGTAAATTATTCATGACTTGTTCCTTCCTAACCAATCAACTGACGATAATGGGTGGTAAGAGAGGAATCAAATTCCTCTAGCTTTTGAACTAAGTCCAAATACTCCTCTTTCTCATGATATTCAAAGTCCACACCTCGATGATTCTGAAGCGCGATTTCCAATTGACTAGTGAGTTCTCGTTTGGAAAAACTGTAATCCCCCGTCACTTCCTCATAATGTACCTTTAGCTCCTTGTAGGCTTGGTATTCTTCAGGTGTTTGAAATACCTGTACTAAGGCCTCTTCTAATTGATAATTTGACCTTCTTTCTATAAAACTAGGTCAAGCATACCGGATAAATCTTGGAGCTTTTATCACAAGAAAAAGACTCCGAAGAGTCTTCGCATTACTTATGC
>NZ_CAUQJA010000027.1:0-23915 GCF_963518475.1 uncultured Streptococcus sp.
CCGCATCTTTTTCTTCTTTCGTTGCGTTTGGAGTACCTTCAAGTGCTGTTAATTTTTCTGCTAATTTTTTCGCTACTTCAGCTTTAGCCGCTGCTTTAACTGCTACTGTTGGGGTTACAGCTTCAATTGCTGCTATACCGTCTGTTTGAGCTGTTGCTACTCCTGCATTGTCCGTTGCTGCGTCAATTGCTTGATTTGCTTTTGTTGCTGCGTCTTGTGCTGCTTGTTTAGCCGCATCTTTTTCTTCTTTCGTTGCGTTTGGAGTACCTTCAAGTGCTGTTAATTTAGCTTTTTTAGCCTTATCAACTTCTAATTTAGCTTGAGCTTTTTGAAGCAACAAAGTCTGGGCGTTAATATCTGCTTGATTTTTTCGATTCGCTATTTCTACATTGTTAGTTTCTTCATTCAATATTTCTTGAGCCTTAGCTAATTCTGCTTGATAAGCAGTCCATGCTTCAGGTGTATAATCGATTTGATTTAATGTTGCTACCTTAGCTGCCTCTGCCTGCAGATCAGCTTTATACATATTAATCTTAACTGTTTGTTGTGCAACTGTATCACTACCTGTTTTTTTAGTTCCGTTATCAATCAGATTTCCTGAAGTTTGATAAGAAACTGTCCCCTCCAATTGTTTTTCAATTGGTTTGTTAGTTGGCAAACTAAAAGTATACGTTAAAGTCTGTTCTCGTTTAGGGTCTAAATTGTTAAAACCAAGGGTCAAACTAGTTCCATTTAGTTGGGCCGAGCTTGTACCTGTTGTTCCAACTAATGTTGCACCTTCTGGCAACTCAACTCTATACTGATTATTTGTAGAAGTTGAGAATCCTTTATTAATGACTTTTACAGTCACAGTAGTATTCACAGTAGTAGGAGTAGCAGAAGTAGCTGTAGATTCATAAGTAGTGTTCACAACTTCAGATACAAGATAAGAACCACTAGCAACACGAACATTACTTACAACTCCTCCTGCATTCTCATCAGATGATATAGATGGTTTATTGAATCTGTTATCACCACTATGATTTTCTGTACTTTTATCAAGAGCTGTTTCAAATTGAAGTCTTAATTTTGTTAAGCCTTTAGGAACATTTACAAGAACAGACATTTCTCCCATCGGAGTACCAGCATAACCTCTTGCATACTGACCGAGTACAGCTCCTGTTTCTGGATTTTTAACAACTAGTTTTGCTCCATTATTACCACTATTTATATTTACTGTTGTCCCTCTCCAAGTTACCTTCACTTCTTGGCCACCCACTACATCAATATCTTGATAAATAGGACCAAATTCAGGTTTTTGACGACCACTCCAAGCTTCTCTTCCTGGATATACTGCTAAAACAGCTCCTATTCCAGAACCTCTGTCACCCGGAAAAGCATCTCCATATTGAGATGCATTCGCAGTCCAAATAAGAGGAACTGTTGTTGTTGTTGAATTAACAGGTTTCCATCCTGTTAATTTACTTATATCGTTCTTGACAGTAATAGGATCTGATTTTGCAGTTGGAAGTACTGCTCCTTGGCTAGTATCATTAAAATTACCATTTACAATAGCTACATTTGTTGCATTCGTAGCTAGGGGATCTGTGCTTGTTACAGTGCTAGGAGTTGAATCTGTACGGAATGGGTTATTTGTATCCAACGCTTTCCCATTACGTTCATCTCTAGAACCTGAGTTTGCAATAGAATTAGACTCCAAAGTCTTCTCTGCGCTGGTAAGTTTTTTACCTTCACTTAACTTATCAGTTGTATTATCTAATGGTTGTTCTTTTTTCTTTTCAGATTTTGTTTGCAATTTTGATGTCGCTGTAATTAACTTTCTATATGCTGCAGTTAATTCAGTTTGAGTTGTTGCAGTGCTTAAAACAGTTCTTGATTCGTCTAAGATAGTTCTAAGATTATTAACGCTTTCTTCTGTCTTAGTAGCATATGTTCCTTTAGCAAACTTGCCATCAATCTCTTTGATTAAATCTGTTAATTCTTTCTTATCTAGAGTCTCCACCTTCTGGGGTGCTGATTCTGGAGAGGGACTATTTTCAACTGTTGAAGGTTGAGTATTTGTCTCTACTGTTGCAGCAGGACTAGTGGCTACTGTATTACCTTCATAGTTACCATTCTGGGCATTCAGTTCTTTAGGTTGCGGTGCTAAAGTCTCCCCATTAGTTGAAGGCACGCTTTGCTCTGCAGCATATACTCCTCCATTTCCTAAAAACATGAAAAACGCAGCTACTGCGACACTAGCTGCACCAAAGCTGACTTTACGAATAGAAAAACGTAATTGCTTTTCACGATCGTGTTTACCCTTATGAAACATCTAAATTTCCTCCAAAATAAATATCTGTATCTAACTAGATTACACTATTATCCCAATAATTCAATATCCCTTTTTTCATGTTTTCTGATCAATTATAATTTTTATGCGTATATATATATATATATACGCATAAAAGCGCTTTTGTTCTATAATTATAGCGATTCTTGAAATAAAAATTATATAGTCAGAAATATTACATTTTTACAACATTTGGCATTTTTAAAAAGGTTAGGAAATTCTCCAACCTTCATAACATATTTATTTGATTTTCTTAGCTAGCATGGTCGCAAAGCGTAGTTGAATACGATTGCCATTCTCATCGCGACGGTGCAAATGACCTGGATTTTCATTGTACTTAACCAATTCCCAGTCCTTGTAATAGTCTGCCAATTCCCCTTCTTTAAAGGTAAATGGGAAGTTCACAGAGCAAGGGTAATCTTCCGTATCCATAGCACAGACGATAAGGTTATAACCACCGACCGTGGTATGCTCCTGCATATTTTTGATAATTGCAGGAATGCGGTCTGCTTGCAAAAACATCAAAACAACTGTCGATACGATGAAATCATACGCTTGCCCAATACTGGCTGAATTGATATCGTAAAGACCAACAGGCATATCTAGGTCTTCCTGCTCCACAATGCTTTGCAAGATTTCAAGGGCCAGTTCATTTTGATCCACAGCTGTCACATCAAAACCTTGCTGGGCTAGAAAGAGTGCATTACGGCCTTGACCACAGCCCAAATCCAAAGCTTTCCCTGGTTTTACTGTCTGCATAGCCTCTAGGACCTCTGAATGAACAGGATTGGTATTGTATTTCTTAGGAAAATAATCCTCAGGTTTACAATAAAACTCCAAATACCATTCCACATCGTCTGTTACAGCCTCCACTCGGTGCCAGGCTTGTGGTTGTGCCATGGGATTGTCAGCTCCTGCTTCAAAGAGGTGTTCAGCTAGAACCTCACCATCCTCTGTCAATTCAATAAACTTGAGAGTTCCTTTTAAAACAGTAATCTTGCCCCAAGTCCCAACCTTGGTATTGTGCTTCTGCTGAACAGCCTCTGGCATAGTTTCTTTAGTCCACAAAGGCATGCGTTTATAAGCAACTAATTTTTCCATTTTCATTTCCTCTTTTTATCGCTGATTAACAGCTTTCATCACGCGCGCAATATCGCGATTCTGCTCACGACGTTTGATTGACTCCCGTTTATCATAGTCATGCTTACCTTTAGCTAGGCCTAAAAGGAGCTTGGCATAGCCATCTTTGATATAGACTTTAAGGGGAACCAGGGTCATCCCTGTCCCTTTGGTCTCTTGTTCCAATTTTTGAATTTGTTTCTTATGGAGCAAGAGTTTGCGACGGCGTTCAGGTTCCTGGTTCCAGATATTTCCCTCTTCGTAAGGCGCGATATGAACATTGCTCAACCAAACTTCCCCATTTTTTACTTGGGCAAAGCCGTCCTTGAGATTGATTCGAGCAGCTCGCACACTCTTGATTTCAGTCCCAGTCAGGACCATCCCTGCCTCTAGCGTATCTACGATTGTATAGTCGTGGCGCGCCTTTTTATTTTGTGCGACGACCTTTCCCTCGCCCTTTGCCATGCTTGGCTCCTTTCTTAGCTACTTCCTTGTAAAAAGGTTTCTTCCCTTTTTTCTTGTCTTTTTGTGAATGCTTGCGCTTATCATTTGAGCGTCCTGATTTTCTCTTATCTTCCTTCTTATCTGAACGACGACTTGAACCACGCCCTCTGTCTTTGCGACCAGCTTGTTTCAAGCCTTTCTCAATCACATCAAACTCACTTGGAATGTAAGAGAAATCAATCTCGCCCGTCATCTTGTCGGCTCTTTCAACTCGGATACGGATTTGCTGACCTACACGGAAGGTTGTTCCTGATTTTTCTCCACGAAGAGTCAAATCCCGCTCATTGAAATGATAAAATTCAGGTAGATTGGTGATATGAATCAAGCCCTCAACCGTGTTTGGCAATTCAACAAAGAGACCGAATTTAACAATACTTGATACAACTGCATCATACTCTTCACCCACGTATTCTTCCATGTACTCAGCCTTTTTCATGGCTTCGACTTCGCGCTCAGCCTCAATAGCACGACGCTCACGATTGGAAGACTGAGTCGCAATCTCTGGAATCACTTGCTCAAAATGCTCTGCTATTTCCTTAGAACGGCCGTAATCACGAATCATACGGTGAACAAGGAGGTCTGGATAACGTCGAATAGGGCTGGTAAAGTGAGTGTAATAGTCTGCCGCTAGACCATAGTGGCCGTAATTGTGCTCCGAATAGCGAGCCTGCTGCATGGAGCGAAGAAGCATCATGGACAATACATCTGCATAAGGTTCTCCCTCAACAGTACGCATGATTTCTTGAAGAGCCTCCTGGCTAATCTCACTAGCAGTCCCATAAATGCGCAAGCCAAAGCTCGAAGCATAATCAATAAACTTCTGAACTTTTTCAGCCTTAGGCTCCTCGTGAATTCGATAGATAAAAGGCAAATCCAGCTTGCTGAAATGCTCGGCAACTGTTTCGTTGGCCATCAACATAAAGGACTCAATCATGCGCTCGGCAACACCACGCTGACGAAGAATGATATCAACAGGCTTACCTTGTTTATCCACTAAAATCTTAGCTTCATTGGTATCAAAATTGAGGGCTCCACGTTTCACACGCATGCTTTCGAGCCTTTCATGGAGCTTGGCCATAAGTTCGATACTAGGGACAATTTTCTGATACTCTTTTCTCTTTTCTTCATCACCTGCTAGAATATCATTGACATCACTATAGGTCATACGAAAGCTTGTCTTGATAACCGTTTGTGTAATGGTGTAATTGACTACACGACCATGTTTATCAATCTCCATAATGGCAGACTGGGTCAGACGGTCAACTTGAGGATTGAGAGAGCAGATACCATTTGACAAACGTTCTGGAAGCATTGGCACCACACGGTCTGTCACATAGACAGAAGTCGCACGGTTAAGAGCTTCCTTATCGAGGGCAGAACCCTCGGTCACATAGTAGGAAACATCTGCGATGTGAACACCAAGCTCCAGATTTCCATTTTTCAAGGCCTTGATATGCACCGCATCGTCCAAGTCCTTGGCATCCGCACCGTCAATGGTAAAGGTAATCTCATCTCTCAAATCTAGACGACCTTCCAAATCCTTTTGTGATGGAGCATCCGGCACACTTTCTGCTTCCTTGACAACAGCTTCTGGAAACTCGGATACAATGTCCATTGATTCCAAGACCTCAAGAACATCAATTCCGACATCCGTTGAGTGTCCCACCACATCGAGGACACTAGCGACAAAGAAATCATGTTTCTTACTTGGGTATTTATCGATAAAGACCTTGAGAACTTCGGTTCCCTCTAGTTTTAGAGCTGGTTTCTTCACATAAATCGGTTGACTTATTTTCTGATTTTTCGAACGGATGTAACCCGCATACTTAGGTTTTTCCTGATCTAAAACGATTTGGCCGACAACAGTTGTCAAACTGTGTTCTAAGATATCAATAATTTTGGCTTCTGCTGCTGTTCCCTTGTTGCGGTCAGCGACTTTCTTGATAACGACCTCAACGGTATCACCATCGATAGCGTAGTTAACATCGTTTTTTCCTACAAAAAGGTCATCCTCCTCGCCTTCTAGACTGACAAAGCCAAAGCCATTTTTATGGGCATGAAAAATCCCCTTGAGGGTAATCTCATGTTTTTTCTTAACTTCCAAGGTCAGACTACCATCTTCCTCAAAGCGAATCTGGTGCTTTCTTTCCATTAGGGACAAGGTTTTAATCAACTCACGAAAATCCTTGGACCCATCTTTTCCCAAAGCCTGAGCCAAGTCATTAACAGTCACCTTTCCCTTATCTTGCAAATATTCTTTTATTCTATCTTTCATATTTTCTTTCTAGATTTTTTAATTTTCTTTTACTGTAAAACCTTCTCAAACGTCCTTTAAAAATAAAAAGAGGCAAAGACCTAGTCCTGCCCATTATTTTCTTATCTACTTGATAATACCGTCAATGCTAAGGCAATGGCTAGCCAGAAAAAGACTAAAATCCCTGTCAAACGCTGCATTACAGCTTCAAAACCGCGTGCTTTACTGCGTTCAAACAAATCACCTGAGCTGGCATCAAATACATTGCTGGATTGGTTTTTAGTTGGTTGCATGAAAATCGCAATCACAATCACAACAGATAATACTAATAAAATGGTTAATAATAGGTTATACATATCAAACTCCTTAAAATCCTTATTATTTTACCATAAAATCTACTTAGATTCAAGATGTAGGGTTACTTTTCTTTCCTTGGGACAATACTTTAAAACCTCAATCTTGTCTGGATGGGTTTTTGAATTTTTACTGGTTAGGTAATTGATACTGCCACAAGAGGAGCATTTGAGATTAATTTTTACTCGCACTAGATTTCCTTTACTTTTAATAATGTTCGAAATTGAAGCAGGTTAAAGAGACAACTAAAGGCAACACAAAGGCTTGTTGCATAAAAGACTGCATGGTAGCCAAATTGTCCTGCTACTGCAGAACCTGCCATGGGACCAACGACACCTCCCAGATAAAAGAATACCTGATTAAAGGCAAAGACCCTCGAAATACCGGCTTTGGGAGTCATTTTGCTGAGAAGGGCATTGACACCAGGTATCAAGGCACCTGTTCCCAAGCCAAAGAGGAAACGATAGAGTCCTAGTTGGAGGGGGCTAGAAGCATTGGCGCAGAGGAGATAGATGATGACTGAATATAACTGGGCTACAACCAAGAGACGATGATTGCCCACCTTGTCACCTAACTTGCCCATAACTCCTGCACTCATCATGCTGGAAAAGCCCATACTGGATACAATCAAACCAGAGACAAAAAGAAGATTCTCTGTCTGTCCTAAGTCGCGTACATAAAGAGCCAAAATAGGGCCAATCGATTGAGCTGAAAATTGGATGACAAAACTGGTCAGAAAGAGGTTAACCAAAAGATAGGGATATTTGACCGAGGTAAACAATTCCTTTGTTGGAATAGCCTTTTCCTTGGCTACTGGTTTAAAATCTTCCTTGATAAAGCAAATAGTCAAAATAGCGGCTAAGAACAGAAAACTACCAACAAGTAAGAAAACCGTACGAATGCCAAATAATTCTGCGATAAAGCCACCAATAAAAGGCCCAGTTAGAGTACCTGCAACTACGCCTGTAGAAAGAGTACCTAAGGCAGAGCCTGATTTCTCCTTGGGAACCTGACTGGCTATCAGGGCCGTTGCATTGGGAACAAATCCTGCAAATACACCGTTTAATAAACGAAGAAAGATCAACCAATAGATATTTGGGACAAAGGCCAAGCCTCCCATCGTAATGGTCATGGCCAGGCCAGCCCGAATCATCATGGGTTTTCGACCGTATTTGTCAGCAAGAATACCCCAGATAGGAGAAAAGAGCGCCGCGGAAATTGCAGATACAGAAATAGATAAACCTGCATAAAAAGCCGCTTGCTCACTCCCTACACCTAGATTTTCCACAAAGATAGGCATAAAGGGCACAACCAAAGAAATACTAGCTCCTGTCAGAAAATTACCAAACCAGGCAATGCGCAAATTATCCTTCCAGTTAATCTCTGTCATCTTGTGCACCTCCCTCAAGAAGGTTACATACCTGAGTGAGAAGCTGGTCCTGATTGCCATTATTGTCTAGAACATGGCTAGCCAAACCTTTCTTTTGCTCTAAAGGCCACTGGGCTGTCAGACGAGACTCAGCTTCATCTTTGGACAAGTGATCTCTTTTCATTAAACGTTCTATTTGGATATCTCGATCCACATAAACCAACCAAGTCTCATTAAACCAAGAGGCATAGTCTTGTTCAAAAAGCAGGGGGATATCCATGAAGAAAACAACTTCTGTCTGATTCAACTGGTCTCTCAAAGTAGCCAGTTCCTCACGGATAATCTCTCCTTGAGTTATCCTAGACCACTCTCGTTCTTCAGGATTTGAAAAGATGAGACTAGCTAGGAGAGGACGATTAAGTGCTCCGTTTTCTAAGATAATTTTTTGACCAAAATGCTGGACTAGAGCCTCAAATAGACGACCACCAGGTTTCTGTAACTGGTGAACAACTGCATCGGCATCCACCACTTGAAAACCTTGCTGTCTTAGAAAATTTGTCACAGTTGACTTACCAGAGGCAATTCCTCCTGTGATTCCAATGATTTTTCCCATCAGTCCCTCCTTTGACAGTTTGGACAAAAGTGGGTGCCTCGTCCGCCTAGTTGGATTTTTTCAATGATGGTATCACAACGTGAACATTCTTGACCAGCCTTGTCATAGACCTGATGAAAATCCTGCATGGTTCCATCTTCCCCAAAGGCATTGGTATAGGTCCGAATGGTGGAGCCACCTTTTTCAACAGCCTGTCCCAATACAGCAATGGTCTGGTCATGAATAGCTGTCGCTTCTGCTGATGTCAAAGTCTGCGAAGATCTTGCTGGATGAACCTGAGCTCGCCAGAGAACCTCATCCACATAGATATTGCCAAGGCCAGCAACCAAGGTCTGGTCTAGGAGATGGGATTTGGTAGGCTTTTTAGACTTGGATAGGGCAACTTGAAAGACCTGCAAATCAAAGTCTTGTTCGCTTGGTTCAGGACCTAATTTCTTAGAAATAAAGTAGGCGTCTAAAAGGTCAGGAGACAAGAGTTCCATAGTACCAAACTTGCGTACATCCTCATAAACAAGCGTGCCACCATCCTCAAATTGGAAGAAAACATGGGCATGCTTGCGTTCAGGTGCTTGGTCTGGATAGTAAAAATACTTGCCCTCCATGCGCAAATGGGAAATCAAGACCTTATCTGTCAGGTAGAAAAGTAAATATTTTCCACGACGTCCCATTGACTCAACAATCTGACCAGGCACTTCCTTTTGAAACTCGTCCAAATCTGTCTTAATCATCTTGGGATAGCGAATTTCTACACTCGAAATCTTCTTTCCCAAAATCAATTTTTCTAAGCCACGACGAACCGTTTCAACCTCAGGTAATTCAGGCATAAGTCCTCCTTCTGTAAAAACAAGAAGCAGGCATGAGCCCACCTCTACTTAGTATTCTTTTTCATTATAGCCAAAGTCAGCCAAATCTAGCTTTTTATCGCGCCAATTTTTCTTGACCTTGACCCAGGTTTCTAGGAAGACCTTGTCTCCTAGCATGAGTTCAATATCACGACGGGCCATACTACCAATTTTCTTAAGCATAGCACCACCTTTACCGATGATAATCCCTTTCTGACTATCGCGCTCAACCATGATGGTTGCACGGATATGGACCTTATCTGTCTCTTCATCTCGTTTCATAGAATCCACAACTACTGCTACCGAATGCGGAATCTCTTCACGAGTTAGATGCAAGACTTTCTCGCGAACCATTTCTGAAACCAAGAAACGTTCTGGATGGTCTGTGATTTGATCAGACGGGAAATACTGGAAACCTTCGTCCAGATTCTCACTCAAAATATCAACTAGACGAGACACGTTATTTCCCTGAAGGGCTGAGATTGGAACAATTTCCTTGAAGTCCATCTGATTACGGAAATCATCAATCTGAGACAAAAGCTGGTCTGGGTGGACCTTATCAATCTTATTCACCACCAGAATCACAGGGACCTTGGCAGCCTTAAGACGCTCAATAATCATGTCGTCCCCCTTACCACGCGCTTCATCAGCGGGCACCATGAAAAGAACAGTATCCACTTCACGAAGGGTACTATAGGCAGATTCGACCATGAAATCTCCAAGAGCCGTTTTAGGCTTGTGAATCCCTGGTGTGTCGATAAAGACAATTTGCTCCTTATCGGTCGTGTAAATTCCCATGATTTTGTTGCGCGTTGTCTGCGCCTTGTCACTCATGATGGCGATCTTTTGCCCCATAACGTGATTTAAAAAGGTTGACTTCCCAACATTGGGACGTCCTAAAATGGCTACAAAGCCTGATTTAAAAGTCATAATTTCCTCTTACTGTTTAAAATATTAAATCCCAGATTCGTGGGAGAAAAATCAATGCGCCTGTTAAGGCTGCGAAAAGAGAGATCACTAATACCGCACCAGCCGCCATATCCTTGGCATTTTTAGCCAGCATGGAAAAGTGATAGTGACTGGCCAAATCCACCACATTTTCAATAGCAGAGTTAATAATTTCAAAAGCTACTACCAAGAAAATGCTCAATAGGAGAAAGAGCCATTCGATTCGTGACACCTGAAAAACAAAACCTGCAAGAATGACCACTAGAGCCGTCACTGCATGTTTTCGCATATTGCGTTCTTCCTTGATAGCAGTAAAAATTCCTGTAATGGCAAATTCTAAACTGGATATCAGGTCACGATTTTTCCATTTTCGTTTATTGTCTTGTGAGTCCATAGGCTGTCAAAATTTCTTCTTGTAAACCGAACATCTCCGCTTCTTCTTCTGGAGTGTAGTGATCATAGCCGTTGATATGTAAAAAGCCGTGTACTGCCAAGAAACCCATCTCACGCTCAAAGCTGTGGCCATATTCCTCGGCCTGCTCATGAGCCTTATCAATAGAGATGAACAGTTCCCCAATATAGGCATCAAACTCAGACATCATCTCTGCCAATTCCGGATGTTCAAGCAAATCTTCCTCGTCAAAGGCAATTTCCAATTCTGGTTTATACTCAAGGCTGATGACATCTGTCGGACGATCTGTTTCACGGTACTCCAGATTGAGTTCATGACTACGTTCATTAGTCACAAAGGTAACTGCCATTTCCTTGTCTTCTTTTCCTAACTTTTGGGCTGCAAATTCCAAAAGTTCTTGGGTTTGTTGCAACATTTCTTTTGAAACTTGACCAGTTTCATCTACCATTTCAATATACATGTGCTTCTCGTTTCTCTTTACTTGGCTTTATTATACCACATTTCCATGATTTTATTCTACCTTTTTGATATAATACTATGGAATACAATCACAAGGAGAGAACGATGTCATTTGACGGATTTTTTTTACACCACATGGTTGAGGAATTGCGAAGAGAGTTAGTGAACGGTCGCATCCAGAAAATCAATCAGCCTTTTGAACAAGAGTTGGTCTTGCAAATCCGCAGCAATCGCCAAAGTCATCGCCTGCTCCTTTCTGCCCATCCAGTTTTTGGACGCATTCAGCTGACCCAAACGACTTTTGAAAATCCAGCCCAACCTTCTACCTTTATCATGGTTTTGAGAAAGTATTTGCAGGGTGCCCTGATTGAGTCGATTGAGCAAGTGGAAAATGACCGTATTGTGGAAATGACAGTTTCCAATAAAAACGAAATTGGAGACCATATTCAGGCTACCTTGATTATCGAAATCATGGGTAAACACAGTAATATTCTACTGGTCGATAAAAGCAGTCATAAAATCCTCGAAGTCATTAAACACGTTGGCTTTTCACAAAATAGCTACCGCACCTTACTTCCAGGATCGACCTATATCGCTCCGCCAAGTACGGAATCTCTCAATCCTTTCACGATCAAGGATGAAAAGCTCTTTGAAATCCTACAAACACAGGAAACGACAGCTAAAAACCTTCAAAGCCTCTTTCAAGGTCTGGGACGCGATACGGCAAATGAATTGGAAAACATTCTGGTTAGTGATAAACTTTCCACTTTCCGTAACTTTTTCAATCAAGAAACTCAGCCACGCTTGACTGAGACTTCCTTCAGTCCAGTTCCTTTTGCAAATCAGGTGGGAGAGCCTTTTACCAGTCTTTCTGATTTGTTGGACACCTACTATAAGGATAAGGCTGAGCGCGACCGCGTCAAACAGCAAGCCAGTGAACTCATTCGTCGTGTTGAAAATGAACTTCAGAAAAATCGACATAAACTGAAAAAACAAGAAAAAGAATTACTGGCGACAGACAATGCTGAAGAATTTCGTCAAAAAGGGGAATTGCTGACAACCTTCCTCCACCAAGTGCCTAACGACCAAGACCAGGTTATCCTAGAAAACTACTACACCAACCAACCTATCACGATTGCGCTTGATAAGGCTCTGACTCCCAACCAGAATGCCCAACGCTATTTTAAACGGTATCAGAAACTCAAAGAAGCTGTCAAATACTTGACTGATCTGATTGAAGAAACCAAGGCAACCATTCTCTATCTGGAAAGTGTGGAAACTGTCCTCAACCAAGCTGGACTGGAAGAAATCGCTGAAATCCGTGAAGAATTAATTCAAACAGGTTTTATCCGCAGAAGACAACGGGAGAAAATCCAGAAACGCAAAAAACCAGAACAGTATCTAGCAAGCGATGGCAAAACTATCATCTATGTCGGCCGCAATAACCTGCAAAATGAAGAGCTAACCTTTAAAATGGCCCGCAAGGAGGAACTTTGGTTCCATGCCAAGGACATTCCTGGAAGCCATGTTGTTATCTCAGGCAACCTTGACCCATCTGATGAAGTCAAGACAGACGCAGCAGAGTTGGCCGCTTACTTCTCTCAAGGTCGCCTGTCAAATCTGGTTCAGGTAGATATGATTGAAGTAAAGAAACTCAATAAACCAACAGGTGGAAAACCCGGTTTTGTCACCTACACAGGACAAAAGACCCTCCGTGTCACACCAGACCCAGAAAAAATCGCATCCATGAAAAAATCCTGATTTTACTTGAAATCAGGATTTTTAACTTATACTCACTCAAATCATATCCAATTATAGGACTAATCTTTGCCACCTAGTTTCTCATTGATTTTCATCATCACACTAGCAATTTTTTCACCCCAATAAGGGTCTGATGCATATTCAACATTCATACCAGACGCCTTGTTTCCAAGGAAAGTTCTGCCCTTATCGATATAATTTTCCTTAATCCACTTGCTTGCACCTAAAATTCCCTTATCCACATCATCAAATGTCTTGGCAGAAAGGTAAGGAGTCGTATCATAGGCTGTAATTCCAAAGAAATTATTCTTATCTTTGGCAATCTTGCTACGTCCCCAGTCGCTTTCTAAGGCACTATGGGCAAGGAGATAGAGGGCATTGATATGGTAATGTTCTTCGGCTTCCTTAAAGGTAGCTCCCTTATATTCTAAGAGGCTATTATTAATATTTAACAAACTAAATACCTTATCCAAGTCTTCAGCACTGTAGTTTGTAGCCTCTGTCAAATCTTTGAAAAGGAAGGGATTTTCAAGGTTAAAACCATCAAAATGCAGGCCATCTGCCGAATAATATTTCTTGCCTACTTCCATATCAGAAAGATGAGCAGCTACTGGGATACTAGCATTCTGAGCCACATAGTGATAAAAACGGTGTCCATCACTCTCATAATAAGGGATAAAATCCTTGCTGGCATCTAGTGCTTGTAAATCTTCTGTTTTCATATAGCCTGACAAGCCAGAAATAGTAATAGCCAGGCGCTTGTCATCACTTTTTCTATCCTTATCCAGCCAAACAACACTACCTTGCGATATATAGGACAGTTTTTCACCATCTGCATTATAGATATTTGCAGTAACTGGAAGAACCTGATAATAATCAGAGCTAGTCTTGGATTCCTTATGCCACTTTCCATCGTTTCCTAGCTGATGACCATCAATAGTCTCATTTTTTGCCATGTAGCCACCGGATTTGAAGTAGTACCAGGCTTGACTTTTAGAATCGTATACCCATTCTTTCTCAGCCATTTTGCCATCAGACTTGAGATAAAACCATGACTCCTTATCCAAAATCCATTCATTGGCTGCCATATAACCACCGGATTTTAGATAATAATAGTGACCATTTTCGAAAATCCATTCTTTATCAGCATGATTTCCATTTGCTTTGATGTAAAACCAAGATTGGTATTGTTTGTCATAAAGCCAACCTTGCTGTACTTTAGCGCCACTGGCATTCACATAAGCCTGGTCAATCCACTGACTTGTCAGTAAATAACCACCAGATTTAAAATAATAGTCCTTACCCTTAATTTGGAGCCATTCTTTCTCTGTGTGTTGTCCATCTGCTTTGATATAAAACCAAGCGTCGTATTGAGAATCAAATACCCAGTCTTCTATTACTTTGGCACCTGATGAACCGACATAGGAAGTACCTACCCAAGCATTTCTTTTCATCTTTCCATTTTGATCAAGATAATAGAAGGCTCCCTTATCTTCTACCCATTCTGACTGGGCCATATAGCCACCAGATTTGAGGTAAAAATAGTCGTCACCTTGTTTCAGCCATTCATTTTCAGAATAGTTGGCATCTTCTTTTATATAAAACCAAGATTGATAGTGAGCATCAAAAACCCACTCATTCGCTGCTGGACTGCCATCTGCTTTCAGGTATTGTTTTCCTTGCCAAGTACCATCGCTTGCCATTGCACCTTCTGGTCTGGCTAAGAAAAATAGCAAAGCTAAAAAAACAAATCTCAATTTCTTCATAAACTTTCTTCCTCTGTTCTTTCCATTTTATTGTATCAAAATTCTCTATAATCAATATTACAAACTGATGAAAAATCAAGAACAGATTGATTGCAGTTTATCTCAGAGACTCTTTTACTTCCTTGCGGAGATTTTCCAGACTACTAATGCCGTATTTGTCCATAACCTTTGGTAGATTTTCGATGATATCAGGACAGGCATAAGGATTGGTAAAGTTGGCTGTTCCAACTCCGATAGCAGAGGCTCCAGCCAGGTACATTTCTAGGGCAGTTTCTGCCGAATCCACTCCTCCCATTCCAATAATAGGCAGGTCTGTTGTTTGGGCTACTTGGCGGATGAGTTTGAGGGCTACTGGAAAGACTGCTGGACCAGACATTCCACCTGTTCCATTGGCCAAGATTGGTTTTCTGGTTTTTAGGTCAAAGCGCATACCAACTAGAGTATTGATCATGGTCAAGCCACTTGCCCCCGCATCTTCTGCAGCTTTTGCGACTGTGACAATATCCGTCACACTAGGAGTCAGTTTGACATAAACTGGCACATCAGAGGCTTCCACAGCCGCTTTCACCACATCATAAGCTAAATCTGGATCTTGACCAATCAAAAGACCGTGATTACAGTGGTCAACATTGGGGCAAGAAATATTGAGCTCAATAGCCTTTACATTAGCTGCCTTGGAAATTCCTCGAGAAACAGCAGCATACTCTTGTTTTGAAAAACCAGCTACATTGGCAATAATAGGAAGATTTGGATATTCTCTTTCCAGCCAAGTTAGCTTTTCGGCCAAAACAACTTCCAAACCCGGATTTTGCAAACCGATTGCATTGAGCATACCAGCGGGAGTTTCTGCCACCCTTGGAGTTGGATTGCCAAAACGTGGTTCAAGTGTTGTCGCCTTGATCATAATAGAACCTAAAAGGTCTAAATCATAGTACTTGGCATACTCTTGTCCAAAACCAAAACAGCCTGATGCTGGAATGATCGGATTTTTCAAATCCAAGCCTGGTAGAGAAACTTGTAAACGATTTGTAGTCATGATTTTCTCCTTATAATACAACTGTTCCTGTGCGGAAAACAGGGCCATCTTCACAGACGCGTTGGCTGACCGTCTCGCTTTCTGGCACTTTTAGGACACAGGCATAGCAAGCCCCCATCCCACAAGCCATACGAGATTCCAGAGATAGATAGGCTCTTGGGTGGTCATAAAAGTTTTGATTGATATACTTCATCATGCCAGGCGCCCCACATGAATAAACAGCATCAAACTGACTGTCTAAGTCATTGATGACAACAGACACATTTCCTTTAATGCCATATGAACCATCATCTGTCGTTACAAAAACCTGACCATATTGGGCCAATTCCTTTTCAAGGATAACAGCATCCTTGTTAGCAAAACCAAGGACTGTCACTACTTTCACACCACGCGCATGTAATTCCTTGGCCACCTCAAGCAAAGGAGGTACACCAATCCCACCTCCAACTAAGAGAACCTGGCTCTGCTCATCTAGGTCAGACAAGTCAAAACCATTTCCCTGAGGACCCATCACATCAAGAGTATCTCCCTGACTTAAGGTTGAAAAAATAGCTGTCCCAGTTCCCTCAATCCGATAAATAAGATGACACTGCTTATTTGCCTTATCAATAGACGAAATTGAAATAGGACGACGCAAAAGATGGGCATCATCAGGCACACGCAGATGAAGGAATTGGCCTGCTCGCATAGCTTCAACCATTTCCCCTTCTAGGACTAATTCAAAGATTGCTGGCGCGATTTCCTCCTGTGCTACCACCTTCATGGTTTCCAAACGAATTGCACCCAAACGTTTCTTACATGTGGGATTCATGACTTCTCCTCCTTAAATTTTAAGGGGACCAGATAAAGAAAAGACCTTGCTAGTGCAAGGCCTCAGTTAAAATTGTACAACAGAAGAGAGCACACTCAAAAAGTCTCCTCTAGAAAATTGTACTATTCTTTTATCTGACACCTTGTGAGTCTCTCTGGACTCCCCTTAAAGGTTAAATTTTTACTAGTATACTCTTTCAGCTAAAAAAAGTCAAGTAGAAAACGAACATTCTACTTAACCTCACGAGATTATTTTTCACGAATGACTTCGACCTTGTAGCCATCAGGGTCTTTGACAAAGTAATAGTTAGGCGCAGTTCCTGGTAGGCCATTTGGCTCAGTAACTTCATAACCTTTGGCACTGTGCTCTTGATGAAGCGCCTCAAGATCAGGTGTACTTAGGGCGATATGGGCAAATCCATCTCCAACCACATAAGGACCATGATCGTAGTTATAAGTCAACTCCAACTCATAGTCGTCACCCTCAAGACCTAGATAGACAATCGTGAAGGCATGGTCTGGAAAATCTCTGCGACGCAATTCTTTAAATCCAAAAGCATCTTGATAGAATGCAATTGATTTTTCAAGATTTTCTACTCGCAAGCAAGTATGTAGCATTTTTGAAGCCATATTCATTACCTCTTTCATTTTAATAGTTCTATTATACCTTTATTCAGGAAAATTTACTAGAAACTTGAACTAGAGTCCTCTTCTCTACTATTTTATTCTAAGCAGCACTTTTACGATTTTCTTTGCGTATATTGCGAATAAGAAAAAGCATGATAAGGATAAAAAGCCCCTCAAGGAAGTAGAAAGTAAACTCATTGTTCAATATTAACAGGTCTTTTTCAAAAAAGATTTTGCTAAAATCTGGTATAGGGATGAATAGAATTCTAAATAACCGTCTTAGGAAAATAAAAATCTGCAATCCATAAATCATAAAGGTCTTCTTAACACCAATTGCTAAACGCTGCTCTTTTGTAAAATAAGCTAATACGATTCCATTTAATAAAAGTAAAAAAGTTAAGCTCAAAGTTTCATTTCTTAGAATAACTGGATTAAATAGACTTAAGCGACTGTGAATTAGAGGTAATAATTGAAAGAATATAACACCCATTATAATCGGAAAAATAATTTCCTTCAGTGAGTGTGGAAATCCTATCCAAAATCTTGTAAAGTATAGAATACCAACAACTATCATAGAAATAAAGATGTAACAAATTACAATATATGAAATCTTTTCACTTCGGTTTGCCAGAGCAACTAGAAAACCAGCAGATAAAAACAGTCCGAGAGGAATTAACTTGTTCAAAGAATAGGTCACTCTCAACCCATAACGAACATGGAAACCATCAATAATAGAAAAAATGCTTATAAATAATAGACAAGAGATGAGTCCAAGTGGAATAACTGGAACAAAGGAAAGCAGTATTACTGCTAAAACCCAAAGATTTCTATTATAATAAAATTTTATTTTTTGCCCTCGGGCATTGAGTCCTTCTTTGATTGGTTGGTCAAGTCTCCTATGCATGTAATAATTATAGAGAGAAACCATTCCTATGTATAGCCATCTATTTAAACCAGGTTCGTCATAGACGCTTAGAAGAAAACTGATAATGGTTAAAGTCGCAAAGGTAAAAGTTAAGAGCCTATTTTTAAGAACATCTCTTTTAATCCAAGCAAGATAAGATACTTTAGGATTCGGATGATTGAGTTGATATGCGTGGTGAGTCATCTCTTCGAGTTTCAGGTCTGTCTCCTCTGTCATCAAGAGCGGAGCCATGCTAGAAGTATGAAATTGACCCAATATAAACTTCAATAGTTCTCCATCTGTAAAACGGTGATACTCCTTATAAACTTGTTCAAAAAAGATAGGATAAATGCGAGGTTTCTCTTTAAAAACTTGTTTCCAAATCGTCCAATCATTGACAAGTTTATCATCTTTTAACAATTTATCGACAAATAGATATCCCTCATAATACCAGTAATCAAATTTCTCTTTTTTATTTAACTCATATTTCTTGATAGCCCAAGGATAGTAATAAATATCATTCCAAAAATTGAATTTCTTTAGATAAGGATTTTCTCCATCCTTGATGTTATTTTCTACAAATCGAAAAACAAGATTCAAAACCTTCTTATTTGTAAATGGATAAACATCAATTTCCTCTAATAATTGAAGTAAGAGAGATTTATCCTGAGTCTTTTCTAGAAGGTGTTTCCAAGATTCTACAAGTCTAGCCTCGTCTTGATATGGCGTATAGACTAAGAGATATAGGGCTTCCTCAACCTCTGAAGGATTTAGCAAATTATAAGAATGGATATCGAATGGTTCTTCTGAATCTGCTTGTAATTCCTCAAAGTAAGCTAGAAGTTCATCATAGGCTTTTTGGTCCTCATTAGTCTTTACTTGACCTATCATATCAAGAATATAAGCCAATACTGGAATGCAAGTAATCATTTGTTTACTGTTATTCAACAGAAAAAGAACCGTACTAGGAGAAAAAGATTGTTTAAAAAATTTTATCCAAACCCTAATTTGATTGACTTTTTGGGAATCTTCGAGGATTGCTTGACATAAACGATAAGAAGCATACAAATTCGAAATTTCTTTTTTTGCATCTTCAAGGGACTCTCCATTTTTGTAGGCAGTAGCCCTTTTAACCTTCCAATGCTTCAGTTTATAGTAATAACCCCAGCACTTAAAGTCTGGTACATAGTCTTCCAGTAAGGGAATGATGATAGAGAATTGCTCAGGTTTGTTAAAAATATAAACATCCATTTCTTCTAAAACAGACTGAACAGTGCTCATATCATATCGATATTGACTAAAAAACTGTTTCCAAAGATGTTCTTGTTCTTCTATGGTATAGTCAGGATTCCCTACAATACTTTCAATCGCATTTCGAATCAAATACTCTAACTCTAGATAATCACTGAAATCTAAGACATTTCTAGATGCAGCTACCTCTTGAGAACTTGTATCTTCATTGACCGTTTCAAAATTTAGTCGAGGAGCGACTGGTTCATTGTAACTTTCATTTGAAGCAGCAGTCTCATGAACATCACCGAAGTCAAGAGAAGGTTGTGCAGTATCTACTTGCTCAGTTTTCTCCTCAGACTTAAATAATTCAAAATCAAGTGAATTGGTAGCAGAGTTTGTCGTTCTGTTTTCTTGCTCATTGATCTGCTGAGTGGAGCTAGCTTCACTTCTACCACTTTCTTGCCTGGTCTTTTTAGACCGTGCTTCTCTCAAAGCAGACTGGTAGGCTTCCACAATTTGTTGGTAGATTTCTGGTTGGTCCTCTGGGTGATAGAGTCGAACCAGCTCTGCATAACGTCTTCTAATAAGCTTAACGTCATGAGTTGGCTCAATTCCTAAGATTTCCCACTTGTTCATACAATCCCCTCTCATAGACCTCGTTCTAGAAATTCTAGATAGTTAGAAAATGATTGATAAAGTTTTGGTAAATGATACATAGATGCTTGTTTGACTTCTTCTTCAAAGCGTCTAGTTTCTGCCATCAACTCATCTCTTCTTCTCCCTAATAGCATGCTATACACACGATTGGCTTTTTCAATCAAGAAACGGTAAACCTCAGTTTCCTGGGCATTAATCTTATAGCGAGTTAGCTCGGCTTGTTTTTCTTTGATTTCCTCTTCAGTCAGAGTGATACTCTCTTGAAGAATAACATGGTTAAAGACTTCCTGTGTTGAGTCGATGGTTACTTCTACATCTAAAATCCCATTTAAGTCGTAGGTGAATCGTATAGTGAGACCTTCGTTAACTTCATGGTTTACAGGCACAGGAACTTCCAATTCTCCTAGAAATAAGTTTTGTGAAGCCTTCATCATTTCTCCTTGATAGACTTCTACTCTCACTTGACTTTGTCCCAGTTCTGCAGTGTAATAATGTTCCTTTTTTGAAGTAGGTAAAGGAGAATTACGTTCGATAATCGGAGAAAAACGATCACCCACTACTGAAGTTCCAAGCGTAAAAGGACAAATATCTGATAACAATAAGTCTCGAACTTCTCCCTGACGCCCCTTTATTCCCGCTAGAAGAGCACAACCTTTTGCAATCATTTTATCAGGATCATCAGTTAATTGAACCGCTTGGTCAATACAGTAAGATAGAAAGTCTTGAACTAAACGAAGTTTTGAGGTACCGCCGACAAGGACAAAATTTTCAGAGGACACATAACTATATCGGGCATCCCTCAAGGCTCTATCTAATACAGACTTAAGTCGGGCAAGCAAAGGCTGACAAAGCTCATAAAATCTCTGATAAGTTAGGTCTAAAGAGTATTCCTTTTCCTGATCCATTACTAGCATCTGCACTTCTTCATTGATATTCAGATTCAACTTTGCCTTCTCAGCTTGAACCAATATCTTGCTGTAAAACTCTCGTGAAATAGATTTCCTAGACAAGTGATTTGAGGTTAAAAATTCCTCAGCAATTGCTGCAGTAAAATCCTCTCCTCCCAATCGATTATCACCTGCGATAGACACAATCTCTACAACGTTATCAAACAACTCAACAACCGAGATATCTAGCGTACCCCCACCAAAATCGACAACCACAAAAGATTGGTCTTCTTGATTGCTCATAGATTTTTTTGCGAGAGCAGCTGCGGAAGGCTCATTGATGATACGCTCTATTTTAACCCCTGCAAATTGCCCTGCCAATTTTGTAGCATAGCGTTGTGCATCGTTAAAATAAGCTGGTACACTGACAATGACTTCCTCAACTTTCTCACCAAGGAAACTCTCTGCATCATCTACTAATTTTCGAATGACAAAAGAACTTAGTTCCTCCGCTTTATAGGTTCTATTTCCTAGGACCAATTCATGTTTGGTCCCCATAAATCGTTTGAACTGAGAAAGAGTTCTGTCAGGATGTGTCACCAAGCGTTCCTTGGCAATTTTTCCAACTATGATTTCATCATTGTCATCTAAAGCCACAACAGAAGGAGTCAAATATTCACCAAAAGCATTGGGAAGCAGCTTGACCTGGCCATCTTGGTATACTCCTACTAAAGAATTAGTCGTTCCTAAATCAATACCTACTATCATCTTCTTCTAACTCCAAATCTTTTTAGATATTCCTATTATACAAGAAATATCCTATTTTCTTTGAAAAAATCTGTGATTTACTCTCTAAAATAGAAAATCATTTATGGAAAATAAAAAAGTTTCATCCTGCCTTTTACGGCATACACCGCATAAGGCAAAATGAAACAATCAATTATTATTTACCAAGTTTTGCTTTAGCTGCATCTGCAAGAGCTGTGAAAGCTGCTGCATCGTTAACAGCCAAGTCAGCAAGCATTTTACGGTTAACTTCGATCTCAGCCAATTTCAAACCATGCATCAATTGTGAGTATGAAAGTCCGTTCATACGAGCTGCCGCATTGATACGAGTGATCCACAATTTGCGGAAGTCACGTTTTTTCTGACGACGGTCACGGTATGCATAGTAGTAAGAGTTCATTACTTGTTCTTTTGCAGTACGGAACAAGATGTGTTTAGCTCCATAGTAACCTTTTGCTAATTTAAGAATACGTTTACGACGTTTGCGTGATACAACGCCACCTTTAACACGTGCCATGTTTTATTTCCTCCAAATATTTCCTAGAATTGTTTACTTACTGTTAGGCTATTATTTCAAGCGAGTAAGCATTGCTTTGATACGTTTGTAATCTCCTGAATGCACCATAGATGCTTTACGAAGATGACGACGTTGTTTCTTAGTTTTTCCGTGGAAACGGTGAGAAGTGTAAGCACGGAAACGTTTAAGTCCACCAGAACCTGTACGTTTGAAACGTTTAGCTGATGCGCGGTGTGTTTTTTGTTTTGGCATGATTTTTTCTCCTTTATTTAACTTTCTGACAATTATTTTTTGTCAGTCGCTGGCGCCAATTGCATGAACATTTGACGTCCATCCATTTTAGCACGTTGTTCGATGATGGCAATATCTTGAGTTGCTTCAGCAAACTCGGCTAAAACTTTTGCACCAATCTCTTTATGGGTAATCATACGACCCTTAAAGCGAATAGATACCTTAACTTTATTTCCTTTTTCAAGGAATTTGCGTGCATTGCGAAGTTTTGTATCAAAGTCACCCTTGTCAATAGTTGGACTTAGACGAACTTCTTTCACAGTAACAACACTTTGTTTTTTACGTTGTTCTTTTTGCTTCTTCTGGTACTCAAATTTGAACTTACCGTAGTCCATAATTTTTGCAACAGGCGGTTTGGCTTGGGGTTGAATCAATACTAGGTCAACATTAGCGTTATCAGCCAAAGCTTGCGCTTCACTGAGTGGCTTGATGCCTAGCTGTTCTCCTTCAAGACCAATCAAGCGAACTTCACGTACACGAATCTCATCATTGATGAATAAGTCTTGCTTTGCTATGGTTTTCACCTCTTTTGTTTTATTAGAGAAAAACAATAGCGGACCCGTAAATATACAAGCCCGCACGTTATGATAGCGTTTCTTAGAAACTTTTCATCCGTAGGGCCAGGCAACTTAATGTCACAAGGCGAGAAGCTCTCACTTCTGCTTTTCTCAACTTTTATATGATACCAAGTTTTCTAGCCCTTGTCAAGATAAAAAGTTATTTTTTTGAAAAGTTTCTGTTTGTTAACCGACCGTTTCAATCTTCCAGCTATTCCAACCTTTAAACCGTATAGCTCCTTGCTGGTCAGTTCGGTAAACTTTGCTATTGATACCTTCCATTCGGGTCAGGGTTTCCTGATGTGGTAATTTCGTTCGATTGTTCTTTCCAACTGAAATGAGAGTCATCTCTGGTTTGAGCTGTTCTAGAAAGGCTGAACTTGATGATTTTTTAGAGCAATGTTGGCTAGCTTTCAAAACATCCACCTCTAGGTCAGGATAATGCTTCAGCAAGTCCTTCTCTCCTTTCTCCTCCAAATTTCCTGTGAAAAGAAAGCGCTTGTCCAAGAGTTTTCCATACAAAACCAGGGAATCTTCCTGATCTCCATCTCCAATTTTACTTGGAGATAGGACTTCTAACTGACTTCCAAAAATTGGCAATTTCTCTCCTGCTGTCACACTGCGCACCTTGGTTTGAGTTGCCTGTAGTTCTGCAACAAATTCCTTCTGTTTCAAACTGCCTTTGGACACTAAAATTTCGACTACATGGAAAGCCTTGGTCACCTCCAGCAAATCTCCAACATGTTCCTTGTCCGTGTTAGTCAAAATCAGCTGGTCAATCTTGGCCACTCCTCGACTTTTAAGATAGGGTATCAAGCTTCTCTGGGCATTGCTGGTCGTCGCCTTTTCTTGCCATTTTTCGATTTTCTTATCAGAT
>NZ_CAUQJA010000028.1:0-22950 GCF_963518475.1 uncultured Streptococcus sp.
TGGTTGTTTTGTCTCGCACCTAACGGAGCGAGACGGACTAATAGTCACATAAAACAAAAGACCTAGAATACATACTTTCATGTGTATTCTAAGTCTTTTTAAATAAAATCTAACTACCAAATAACCCCTTTATAGGCTACCAAAATGATAATTAACAGCGGGACATAAAAGGCAAGGAAGAGCCATTTCATTTTGACACAGAGCGCTACGTACTCCCGAATAAAAGCAGATGGTATATAGTAGCCTGCCGTCCTACATCCGAGGCCATCTCCCTTCATTTTTAACTTACGAGCATAAGTACTAGTTCTAAAGACATGATAATCATTTGTTACAAAGAGAAATTGAGGTTTGGCTACCAGTTTCTCACCAAGTTCCTTAGAAAAGAGAAGGTTCTCGTAGGTAGTCCTTGATTGATCTTCCAGAATAATCGCATCTTGGGGAACATCTGTCTCTTTAAGAAGATAGTTTGTAATGGCCTGCGCTTCAGAAATCTTCTCATCTCCTCCTTGTCCGCCACTGGCAATAATTTTTATGTTAGAATTTTTAGACTTGTGATAAGCTTCCACTGCCTTATCAATTCTCCTCTTCAGCAAAGGTGTTACCTTTTCTCCGTCTAACAAACCTGCACCATGAATGATAATAAAATCATAATGCTTCTTCTTAGGAATAAAGAGATACAAGATAGAGTACAGAATAAAAGCCACAAAAGCAAAACCAAAAATAAAGTAAGAATAAGCAATAAATGCAAATAAAATATTTAGAAAGTGATTGGTGTAAAATAATTCATGTCGTCCTCCCAATCGAAATGACATCAAAGCAAAAAATAGCAAAATGACTATTCCAAGGAGCATGGAGAGATAATTAGCCTTTGAACGTCCCTCTCGCTTCAACAAAATGACCCCATTATAGATTAGAAAGATGCCACTTAGAAAAAGCAAAAAAGGAAGTAAAATAAAGGGAAATATAAAAAAAGCGAAATGAATCTTCTCATACCCATTTTGATAAAAAAGGTAGCCTAGATAAAAATAACTGGAAATGAGGGATAATAAGAATAATACTGGATTCCACAAACTTCTATTATCCTTCCAAAATGACACTATAAAGGCTAATACAATTCCTATAACGAGATACATTTCTTCCTCCTTTAATAACTACATTTTATCATAATTATCTAAAGAGAAAAAGAGGGCATCTATCCCTCTTACTCCTTCATCTGACTTTCTGCATCGGCCACAACTTGTTCTAAACTGGTTTGACCAAGTTCAGCCTCCATAGCCAGCTGGATTCTCTCCAATTTTTGATCCAAAACATCATGAATATGAGCTCCAACTGGACAATTTGGATTCGGATTGTCATGGAAACTGAAGAGTTGACCAGTCTTACCAAGACACTCAACCGCTTGATAAACATCTAATAGACTAATGTCTTTGAGATCTTTGACAATCTCTGTTCCCCCTGTTCCGCGCGCAACTGAAATCAGCTCTGCTTTCTTCAACTGGGACAAGGTTTTTCTGATAATGACAGGATTGACCCCGACACTAGCAGCCAGAAAATCACTGGTCACCTTGCTTTCCTTCCCCTCGAGGGCAATGATTATCAGCATATGAGTCGCAATGGTAAATCTACTTGGAATTTGCATCCTCTTCTCCTTTTTACGAGGCTCCCCTGCCTCTACTCTTCTTTTTCTTTTATTATACCCTTTTTAGTTGTAATGTCAATCGTTACCACTTTTCAACCAAACATCTAATTCCCTATCATAACCCTCTTTCTGGGCCAATTCTCTCAGAAATTCCTGATGATGAGTATGGTGGATACCATTGACCAGACTTTCATAGTAAACCTCAAAATAGGGAAGTTTAAGAGCTTTAGCCAGCTGCAATTCAGCTGCCACATCGTAGTCTACCCGTCGGAAGTTCATATCTACCAAGCCCTTGTCATCAAACTCTAAAATCATATACTGGGCTCGCAAGTCCTTCCGCAACTGGGCATCTAGAAAGAAAGGCTGGCCAATTGAACCCGGATTGACAATCAATTGCCCACCAGTCCCGTAACGAAGCAACTGCTGGTGAATATGACCATAAACAGCAATATCACAAGGCGGATTGGTCACCAAGCGGTCAAAGTCCTCTTGTGATCCAGTATGAATCAACTCTCTCCCCCAGTTCTTATCAGGAAGATGGTGGCTAATTCCCACCGTCAAATCCCCAAACTGACGATGAAGCTGGAGAGGTTGATTGTGGAGCAGTTCAATTTCTTCTAGGGAAATTTCCTCTAAAACATACTGGCACTGGCGCAAGAGATAGCGTTGACTGGGACGAGTACTATCCAATTCCTTGCGGACACCATGCCAAAGACTGTCTTCCCAGTTTCCCAAAACTCTAGCTGTAATCGGTAGTTGAGCCAACAAGTCCAAAATCCTTCTACGTCCTGTCCCTGGCATGAGAATATCTCCCAAAAGCCAGTATTCATCCACTCCTAGCTGCCGAGCATCTGCCAAAACAGCCTCCAAGGCGGTGGTATTTCCATGAATATCTGAAAGAAGAGCTATTTTTGTCATATTCATCTCCTCGTTTTTTCTCTTGCAATAAGTATAACATAAAAAGTCACAGCTAGAGAAATCTAGCTTTTTTTGATATACTAGATAAAGATATTAGACAAGAGGAAGCGAATGACCCCGAATAAAGAAGATTATCTAAAATGTATTTATGAAATCGGCATAGACCTGCATAAAATCACCAATAAGGAAATTGCGGCCCGCATGCAAGTCTCTCCCCCTGCCGTAACTGAAATGATTAAGAGGATGAAGAGTGAAAACCTCATCCTCAAGGACAAGGAATATGGCTATCTACTGACTGACCTAGGCCTCAAACTAGTCTCTGAGCTCTATCGTAAACACCGTTTGATTGAAGTTTTTCTAGTCCATCATTTAGACTATACGAGTGACCAGATTCACGAGGAAGCTGAGGTCTTGGAACACACTGTCTCTGACCTCTTCGTGGAAAGGCTGGATAAACTGCTCGGATTCCCCAAGACATGCCCACACGGAGGAACCATTCCTTCCAAGGGAGAACTCCTAGTTGAAATCAATAACCTACCACTAGCTGATATCAAGGAAGCTGGATCCTACCGTCTGACTCGGGTACACGATAGTTTTGACATTCTCCATTATCTGGACAAGCACTCACTTCACATCGGAGATCCGCTCCAAGTCAAGCAGTTTGATGGCTTCAGCAATACCTTCACTATCCTCACTAAAAATGAAGATTTACAAGTGAATATGGACATTGCCAAACAACTCTATGTCGAGAAAATCAACTAATTTCTCAAGTCCCCTACCAACCCTGAAAGTTTAATTTTCAGGGTTTTATTTCTATCATTTGATTTTGCTTTCATTTTATTATAAAATCGATGTAAAAAACAAGAAAGATACCTTAACCTATGAAAAAATCACTAAAAATTTTTGCGACATCTAAATGGTTTGACCTCTTCGGAGTTGCTTTGGTCGTTGGGATTGCGATTGCATCTGGCTATCTTAACTCCCGTCTCGATAAATTCGTAGACTGGGGACCATGGACAGCCCTTGTGCCCTTTGGATTGATTTCCGTAACCAACGTTGGGATTTCCATGTTGTCCACTCGTTTCACGGGAAAATTAAGCAAATGGGGAAATTACTTTGGCATTGTCAATACCATTTTGTCCGGTGCTATTGATTATATCCTTGGAAATAAGGCGGCCATCATCACCTATCCCGTCACCTTCCTCATTTATACCTTTGCTATTAAGAAATGGGAAGCTTCGCAAGAAGGCAGACCCAACCAAATGAGCCAAAAACAGCTAAAATTGGCGGCCATCATCATTTCCATCATCGCCTTCCTCTTTGCCTTTGTGACAAACTATATCGGCTATGGAGGAAAGATGAATCTCCTTGCCTACGTAACAACTATTGCCTTTGCACTGTCCCTCATTGCCAATGCTTTTAACGCATTGAAACTAACAACTCAGTGGGGCTTTTGGTTGATTTACAATTTCGTTCAGCTGACAAAAGCTGGTATTCAAGGAAATTTTGCCAATATCGGAAAATACATCTTTTATATCCTCAATGCAATCGGAGCTTTATTTGTCTGGAATGATGAAGAAATTAGATAATATCAGGAAACTCAAATAAAGAATACTAGCCAACTTAAGAGAATCTCCTTTCTGCTATTTTTTATCATTTTACTTGTAACTCCCATTCTTTTGGAGTAGAATGAAGTTAGATAAAAGAGGGAGGTCATCTTATGAAAAAACTCTTTAGAATCCATTTTACAGCAATTGCAGTCATCGATTTGCTACTATTCGCATTTTTTAACAAAAGACCCGAGACATCTTTGGAGTGGCTCTTGCTCTCTGGTTTTATTTTCCTCCTTGCTCAAGGACTCCTGCTATTTCGCTTGGTTGTCCGACTCAAACATCAATTCGCTGAGATTTATCCTCAAATCAATAAAAAGATTCGCTTCTACTATTTAGGGATTCTCTCCATTGATTTTCTATTTTTTGTCCTCTTAGCCTTCATTAGTTCTCAGCGTTTTTACTCTCTTATGCCAATCATCACTGCTTGTCATTCTACTTTATATTATATGACGGCTGACTACCTAAGAGAACACTATCCAGATTTTTACGATAAACACATCTCTTTATGGGAGTGTCTCTAAGGAAAAGGAGGTTTTAGCATGAAAAAAATCATCTCCATCAAAAGCATTCAACTCCTTGTCATTGATGGAATCATGCTGGCATTTTTGACATTTAAAGAGGGGCTTACTTGGGATTGGATTTTGATTTATAGCGGTTGGCTCATTTTCTTTCATCCTGTGCTATTGACCTATCTTTCTAACCAGCTTTGTGATCACTTTAGTCAACTCTATTCCCAGATTAGACCGAGATTCTGGCGATTTGCCTTACAAATCCTTCTATGGGATAGCCTGATGATTCTCTCCTTGATATGTTTAAGCGGTATCCCACTTTTCCTTCAGGGAAGTCTCCTCATCCTAGGACATCTCGTCCCTTCCTATCGCACCTGCCAAATCCTGAAAAGAGACTTCCCCCAAGCCTATCAAGCACCGATTTCATTTTGGAATATTTTATGATAGATGAGAAAACCAAGCCGGCTGGGCTTGGTCTTTCTTATCTATTTTTCGTATCAAGGATAATGGTAACTGGTCCGTCATTGACCAGCTCAACCTGCATATCCGCTCCAAAGATGCCTGTCTGAACAGGCACTTCTTGCGCTAGTTTTTGATTGAATGCATCATAGAAGTCTGATGCCATATCAGGCTTGGCTGCGCCAGTAAAGGCTGGACGATTGCCTTTCTTAGTATCCGCAAAGAGGGTAAACTGAGAAATTGAAAGGATTTCTCCTTCAATATCTTTGACAGACAGATTCATCTTGCCTTCTGCATCTGAAAAAATCCGCATGTTGACAAGCTTTCTCACAGCATAGTCCAAATCTTCCTCTTGGTCCTCTGGCCCAACACCTATCAGCAATAAGAGGCCCTGATTGATTTTCCCCTGCACCTGACCTTCGATACTCACTTGGGCTTTTGTAACCCGTTGGATAATGATTTTCATAATAGCCTTTCTAGTAAGAGCTAGGGCAATTAACCGTTAGTCCGTTTGACAGAGTAAACTTCTGGCACACTCTTAATCTTGTCCACGACCGTGGTCAATGTAGAGAGGTTGGCAATACCGAAGGACACATGGATATTAGCAAACTTCATATCCTTGGTTGGTTGGGCGTTGACTGTTGAGATATTCTTGGTTGTGTTTGAAAGAACTTGCAGTACATCATTCAACAGTCCTGTACGGTTGAGGCCATAAATATCGATATGGGCCATATACTCCTTATTTGAGTTTGAATACTGGTCTTCCCATTCCACATCAAGGAGACGTTGCTCGTAGTTTTCTTGAGCGCGCAGGTTCATACAGTCCACACGGTGAATAGCCACACCACGCCCCTTGGTGATATAGCCAACAATATCGTCACCAGGAACAGGATTACAACACTTAGCAATCCGCACTAGGAGACCTGAAGCACCTTCAATGACTACACCACCCTCATGCTTAACCTTGAGGGTTTCTTTATTTTCAACCTTAATCTCGCCACCTTTGACAAGCTCCTCTGCCTCCGCCTTGGCCTTGGCACGCTCTTCCTCACGGCGTTCCTTTTCAGTCAGACGGTTAAAGACGGTAATAGCACCGATTTCGCCAAAACCAATGGCCGCAAAGAGGGATTCTTCTGTCTTGTAGCTAGTCTTTTGCAGAACTTGGTCCATATGACGCTTGTCCATGAATTTATTGGCTACATAGCCGTTTTCTTGGAACTGAGCCATCAACATCTCACGGCCCTTGTTAACAGACAATTCCTTGTCTTGATTTTTAAAGAACTGACGAATCTTGTTACGCGCCTTGCTGGTCTTGACCATATTGAGCCAGTCACGGCTCGGTCCAAAGGAGTTGGGGTTGGTGACAATTTCAACCTGATCCCCTGTCTTAAGCTTGGTTGTCAGCGGAACCATACGGCCATTGACCTTGGCACCCGTCGCTTTTTCACCGATTTTTGTATGGATTTCATAAGCAAAGTCAATCGGTCCTGAATCTTTTGGAAGAGAACGGACAGCTCCATCTGGAGTAAAAACGTAAATCTCCTCAGCCAGATAGTTTTCCTTAACTGAATCCACAAATTCCTTGGCATCATCAGCCTGGTCTTGGAGCTCCATCATCTCCTTGATCCAGTTCATCCCAATAGCTGATTCCTTGCTGTTAACCTGCCCCTTAATGCCTTTCTTATATGCCCAGTGAGCCGCAACCCCGTACTCAGCCACCTCGTGCATTTCCTTGGTCCTAATCTGGAATTCAATCGGCCCTTTTGGTCCATAAACAGTCGTATGGATAGACTGGTAACCATTGGCCTTGCGGTTAGCGATATAATCTTTAAAGCGACCTGGCATTGGTTTCCAAAGTTCATGCACGTAACCAAGCATAGCATAAACATCACTTTGGGTATCTAAAATACAGCGAATGGCAATCAGGTCATAGATTTCCTCAAAACGTTTTCTCTTATCCTGCATTTTGCGGAAAATCGAGTAAATATGCTTGGGACGACCGTAAATCTTCCCTTTCAAGTGACGATCCGTCGTATAGTCTTCTAGTTTCGTAACTACCTCATCCACCAAGGCTTCACGCTCTCTGCGCTTTTCCTTCATCATATGGGTAATCTTGTAAAACTCCGTTGGATTAAGATAACGGAAAGATAGGTCTTCCAATTCCCATTTAACGCTAGAAATCCCCAAACGGTGAGCAAGTGGTGCATAGATTTCCATGGTTTCTTTGGAAATACGCTCCTGCTTATCTTTTCGAAGATGTTTCAGAGTTCGCATATTGTGCAAGCGGTCAGACAGTTTAACCAAGATAACGCGGATGTCCTCAGACATGGCCATAAGCATCTTGCGATGATTTTCTGCCAACTGCTCTTCGTGAGACTTGTATTTGACCTTACCAAGCTTGGTAACCCCATCAACAATCACCCGCACATCAGGACCAAACTCTCTTTCCAAATCGTCCAAGGTCGCATCTGTATCTTCTACCACGTCATGCAAGAAACCACAAGCTACCGTTACAGCATCCAGCTTGAGCTTAGCTAAAATACCTGCCACTTGGATGGGGTGAATGATATAAGGCTCACCTGATTGGCGATATTGACCACAATGGCAATCCACCGCATAGACCAAGGCCTTATGGACAAAATGGACATCCTCTTCCGTCAAATATTCTTTGGTTAAAGCGACAACTTCTTCGCCTGTTAAATTCACTTCTTTTGGCATCTCTACTCTCCAATTCTTCCTACCATTTTATCACTTTTTTAAGAATATGAAAACTAGAAAAAGAGGATTCTGAAGCTATTCAATTTGTTGGGAAGGAGGATAAAAAAAGATTCACACTAAAACAATAAAATTATCTGATTTTCATCTATCTTTTTGGATATAGGCTACACTAAAAGTCAGTGAAATGAAAATACATTCTTCTTTTTTCAATAAATAAGGTTTGATATTTTGGTAATTTTCTAACCTTTTTAGTGTATAATGGTAATATAAACAGTTTTTTTACGATAATTACTGAATTTTCATCTTTCTAGAAAGGCAAATCATATGAAATCACACAAAAGACTGACACTTTTAGCTTTGGCTATTCTTGGCTTATCCAGCCAAGTCGTTTTGGCTGACGATACTAGTCATTCCACTACTACCCCTATGACTAGTTCAACTAGTAGCTCAATAAATACTTCCACTAGCAATTCTACTAGTAGTTCTCAAGCTAGTACAGAAACTTCGTCAAGTACAGCTAGTTCAAGTGAGCAAGAAATCAAAACTTCTCTTTCTACAGACACCAAACCTAATCAACCTATGCAGACTGGCTGGGTAAAAGAAGGGAACAAGTGGACTTTTTATAGTCAAACTGGGGTCAAATTTACAGATACCCTCTATGATGGTTATCTCTTTGATAGCCAGGGATACTTGCTTGAAAACAGCTGGTATCAGATGGGAACTAATTGGTACTATATCAATGGTTCAGGTAAGTATTTATCCAACCAATGGAGCCAAATCAATGGCAAGTGGTATGCTTTTGATGACTACGGTAGAATGCTGGCCAATGTCTGGAAGGGCAATTACTACCTCAAATCCAGCGGTGCCATGGCAGATAAGGAATGGGTCTACGACCAAAGCTACTCTAGTTGGTTTTACCTCAAATCTGGCGGACGCTACGCCCAAAAACAATGGATTGGTTCCTACTATCTAAAATCTGGTGGCTACATGGCCCATAAGGAATGGATTTATGACCCAGACTATCAAGCTTGGTACTATCTTAAAGACGATGGTGTATATGTCACAGGAACCTATTCAGTGGATGGTAAAAACCAGCTCTTCCAAGGAAATGGAAAATGGGTTCGTGAATTAGCACAAGGTTTTCAAAAAGGACATTACTCTAAAACTATTTTTCTAGATCCAGGACATGGTGGTAAGGATCGCGGTGCTTATTATTATGGCATAGCTGAGAAAGAATTGAATCTACAAGTTTATCGTAAGCTACGTAAACGTTTAGAAGGACTCGGCTATACCGTTCTAACTTCTCGAGATAGCGATATAGACGTTGATTTTATTACCGAACGTTCTCGTATGGTCAACAAGACCAATGCTGACTTTTTCATCAGCCTTCATTTCAACGCAAAAGGAAATGATACAACCGTTAATCTTGGTATCCAGACCTATTCTTACAAGGATGAACCTGGTTTCCCTAGCAAGATTAACAAGGATTGGCACAACAATCCTGAACGGATGAGTGAAAGTAACCGTCTCGCAGCTGATATTCATTCTTCACTGCTAGCTGAAACTGGAGCCAGAGATGCCGGACTTTTGCAAGCTACCTTTGCTGTTCTACGTGAAACAGCTAAACCAGCTGTTTTGCTAGAGATGGGATATATGGATAATCCAGAAGAAAACAAAAAAATCCGTAGTAGTGAATACCAAGATAAACTGGTTGAAGGGATTGTCAAGGGAATCCAAAAATACTACGCTGGCAATTAAAGCAGTTTAAGCCTCGAACTCACTCGGGGCTTATTTTTCTTATACAAATTGTGTTCTTCTTTCTAGATCTATCTCCTTTTTCAGCTTATTCTCTCCAACTGTGCTATACCTATCTAGGAAAAAAATATTTCAGAATTGCTTGACAATTCTGAAATGTTTTTTTATAATATGTTATACAGTTAGATTTTCTATTTAGGTGATAGAAGGAGAGATAGAAGAACGGAAACCATATTGTAATCTAAATATAATTTAACTCCCTATGATTATCACTTTTTCATTCAAGTAAATATATTTGAATGACATCATTTCACAAAGGAGTATCCTATGAAAAAAATTGTACTAACACTATTAGGAGCTACTGCTCTATCTATTGCCGTTCCAATCAATGCTGCTGAAACCAATACAACAAATAACTTTGAAGGTCCTCGTTATGAGCGTATATATTCTCATCGTTATAGTAAAACAGTAACAAGATACTATAACGATGATGGTTACATCCCACCAACTATCTACTATTCAGAATATAATGATAGTTTCCAGTCAACCTTCAAAGGAACACTTGAAATAGATAGTGTACGAAGATCAAACGGTGGAACTCGTGTCACATACACTGGTACCTTGACTGGATTTTGGAATTAAAAATCCTCAAGATACTTTCTTTTATCCTTTAGTTTATAAGGAGAACACCTATGAAAAAAACTGGTATTTCTATCTTTGCTCTCCTAGTTTTAGGAGTTAGTTGCCTGTTCCTATTCAGCCAGCAAAGCTATAAAAAAACAGTCGTTCAATATTATGCTAACGACCAGAACCTGCCCAATAGGATAACTTATAGTGAGTATAGCGACAAAAGAGAAGCCAACTACGGTGGCACTCTAAACATCACGTCTATCAAACAAGCTAATGACGGAGTTTATGCAACCTATGAAGGGCAATTGACACCTCTCCAATATTGATAAATTGTTAACCAGCCTGTCTTCATCTAGTCATGCTGGTTTTTAAATTCATTCTAAATCCTTACCTATTCTCCCCAACTGTGCTATACTTATCTTAGTACATTCTTTGAGATTGGAGTCAATATGAAAATCCATAAAACCGTCAATCCTGTTGCCTATGAAAATACCTATTACTTGGAAGGTGAAAAACACCTCATCGTTGTCGATCCTGGTAGCCATTGGGAAGCCATTCGTCAAACCATCGAGAACATCAACAAACCAATCTGCGCCATTCTATTGACCCACGCCCATTATGACCATATCATGAGTCTGGACTTGGTGCGCGAAACTTTTGGCAATCCTCCTGTCTATATCGCAGAGAGTGAAGCCAGCTGGCTCTATACTCCTGTCGACAATCTCTCTGGCCTCCCTCGCCACGATGATATGGCAGATGTGGTCGCAAAACCTGCAGAACACACTTTTGTCTTTCACGAAGAATACCAACTGGAGGAATTTCGTTTCACTGTCTTGCCAACACCAGGACATTCTATCGGTGGTGTTTCTATCGTCTTTCCTGATGCTCACCTAGTCTTGACAGGTGATGCTCTTTTCCGTGAAACAATCGGACGGACCGACCTTCCAACTGGTAGTATGGAACAACTCCTCCATAGTATCCAGACTCAACTCTTCACCCTCCCTAACTACGATGTCTATCCAGGGCATGGACCAGCTACTACTATTGCTCACGAAAAAACCTTCAATCCTTTTTTCTAGCAAGTTAAAACCCAAGGACAAAAATCCTTGGGTTTTGTTTTACCAAATAATCACGCGGTCTTCTGGTGAACGCCACATACCGTCGCCTTCTTTGACATCATAGGTTGTAAAGAAATCATCGAAGTTTGGTACTTGCACATTGACACGAAGTTTAGCTGGTGCGTGCACATCAACGCTAGCCAAAAGTTTCATAAATTCTGGACGACCTTTCATGCGCCAGATACGACCGAAGTTGTAGAAGAATTCTTCTGCCGAGAAGTCTGGTTCTCTCTTAGCTGCTTCAAGCGCCGCAGCGATTCCTCCCAAGTCAGCCACGTTTTCTGATACAGTCAATTTACCGTTGATGGTTGCACCATAAGAATCCTGTCCATCAAACTGGTCAATAACTTTTTGTGTTTTCTCCTTGAAGGCAGCATAGTCACTCTCTGTCCACCAATCCTTGAGGCTACCATTTTCATCAAAGGAAGCTCCGTTGGTATCAAAGGCGTGGGAAATTTCATGAGCAATAACTGCCCCAATACCCCCGTAGTTAGCAGAAGATGACTGATGCAAGTCATAGAAAGGTGCTTGCAAAATGGCCGCTGGGAAGACAATTAGGTTCTTCTGTGGATTGTAGTAAGCATTGACCATATGAGCAGGCATGCCCCACTCCTTGTAGTCTACAGGTTGGTTCCACTTGCTCCAACTGTGCTTGATTTCCACACGCGCAAAGGCTAGAGCATTGTCAAAAAGACTAGCAGTCTCATCCACTACCTTGTCCTTGTAGCGTTCTGGCAATTCTTCTGGGTAACCAATATAAGGCTTGATGACATTGAGTTTGACGATGGCCTTGTCACGAGTTTCTGGAGTCAACCAGTCATTTTTAGCCAAGCGTTCCTTATAGACATCAATCATAGTTGCCACTTTTTTCTCTACATCTGCCTTAGCCTCTGGAGAGAATTTTTCATGGGCATACCAGAGACCCAAGGCTTGTTTGAATGGACCTTGTGCTAACTGGTAGGCTGCCTTGACCTTGTCTTTGGCTTCTGGAACTCCAGAAAGCGCACGACTGTAGGCACCTGACAAGACACGGATTTCTTCCGTTAAATAGCTGGTTGAAAGATTGACAACACTCAAAATCAAGGTTGCCTTGAGAAGAGGCCAAGCTTCTTCACTATAGAATTGCTCTGCTGCTTGCCAGAAACGTTCCTCGTCTACGATCACCTTGTCTGGTACTTGTCCAAGAACGGCTTGGAAAAAGTCATCCAAAGGTAGGGCAGGCGCGAATTTTTTGAAATCTTCATAAGAATATGGATGGTAGAGTTTAGCATATTCTGAACTTTCTTCATTAGAGAGCACCACTGCCGCAATTCGGCGGTCCAATTCTAGTCTTTTTTCTAGCAAGTCTTCAATTTCTTCATCAGTGAAATCATAAGCCTTGAGGAGATTGGCACTGGTTTCTTTCCAAAGAGTCAAGAGTTCCTCGCGCTGAGGATGGTCTTCAGCATAGTAGGTCGTATCTGGCAGGATTGTGCTTGGAGCACTAGCCCATAAAACGTTGATTCTGGCATCCATAAAGTCTGGCGATACACCAAAAGGAAGGAAATTAGGTTTTCCTGCAAGCTCAAACTCTGCTAGTTTAGCTGTAAAATCCGCAAAAGTCTCCAATTCTTGGAATTCTTTAAGAAGTGGTAAGACAGGTGTGATACCGTCAGCTTCTCTCTTGTCAAAATCACGAACTAGGCGGTGGTATTTGACAAAGTTTGCCAAGATAGCATCCTCAGGAACCTCTTCTCCTGCCAACCACTTGTCTGTTGTCGCCAGCATCAGGTCTTCAATTTCCTGATCTAAATCAACAAAACCTCCCGTTTGAGACTTATCTGCTGGGATTTCAGCTGTCTGTTGCCATTCTCCATTGATTGCATCATAAAAATCATCTTGATAACGTGTCATCTTGTTCTCGCTTTCATTTGTACTTGTTTTTAGCTTAACAAAAATTAACTGGGAATGCAATTAAAAATGAACTTTCTCTTGCCATCATTTCTCAGTTATTATTTTAATTTTTTTAAAAATTAACTTGACTTAATTTTTTTTTTAATGTATATTAAGAGACAGGAGGAATATAAATTTATGATACGTATCGAAAACCTCAGTGTCTCCTACAAAGAAACGTTGGCACTTAAGGATATTTCACTAGTGCTCCATGGACCAACAATTACCGGTATCATTGGTCCAAACGGTGCTGGGAAATCAACACTATTAAAAGGGATGCTGGGAATTATCCCACATCAAGGTCAGGCATTTCTCGATGACAAGGAAGTTAAAAAATCCTTACACCGAATCGCCTATGTCGAACAAAAAATCAATATCGACTACAACTTTCCCATCAAGGTCAAGGAATGTGTCTCTCTAGGACTCTTTCCTTCTATCCCTCTCTTTCGAAGTTTAAACGCTAAACATTGGAAGAAAGTGCAAGAAGCCCTTGAAATCGTCGGGCTAGCTGACTACGCAGAACGGCAAATCAGTCAACTGTCTGGAGGTCAATTCCAGCGGGTCTTGATTGCCAGATGTTTGGTTCAGGAAGCCGACTATATCCTCTTGGATGAACCCTTTGTTGGGATTGACTCTGTTAGTGAGGAAATCATCATGAATACGCTGAGAAATCTGAAAAAAGCTGGGAAGACGGTTCTCATCGTCCACCACGACCTCAGCAAGGTTGCCCACTACTTCGATCAAGTCTTGCTTGTCAATCGAGAAGTGATTGCCTTTGGTCCAACCAAAGAAACCTTTACCGAAGCCAATCTCAAAGAAGCTTACGGTAATCGACTCTTTTTCAATGGAGGTGACCTATGATTGCAGAATTTATCGATGGATTGCAAAAATTCCATTTCTTACAAAATGCCTTGATAACAGCCATTGTCATCGGGGTCGTAGCTGGAGCTGTAGGATGTTTCATCATTCTACGCGGGATGTCACTCATGGGAGATGCCATTTCACATGCTGTCTTACCAGGTGTAGCCCTCTCCTTCATCTTGGGCCTTGACTTCTTTATCGGAGCCATTGTCTTTGGACTGCTAGCTGCCATCATCATTACCTACATCAAGGGGAACTCGATTATCAAAAGCGATACCGCCATCGGCATTACCTTTTCTTCTTTCTTAGCCCTCGGTATCATCTTGATTAGTGTCGCTAAAAGTTCAACTGACCTTTTCCATATCCTTTTTGGTAATATCCTGGCCGTCCAAGATACGGATATGTTTATTACTATGGGTGTTGGTGCAGCCATTCTCTTGTTAATCTGGATTTTCTTCAAGCAACTCTTGATAACTTCCTTTGATGAACTCTTGGCTAAAGCCATGGGAATGCCTGTCAATTTCTATCACTACCTTCTCATGGTACTCCTGACTCTCGTGTCTGTGACAGCCATGCAAAGTGTCGGAACTATCCTGATTGTAGCCATGCTGATTACCCCAGCTGCAACTGCTTATCTCTATGCTAATAGCCTGAAAAGTATGATTTTCCTTTCCTCAACCTTTGGAGCTACAGCTTCAGTTTTAGGACTCTTTATCGGTTATAGCTTTAACGTTGCGGCAGGTTCTAGTATCGTGCTCACAGCCGCTAGTTTCTTTCTCATTAGCTTCTTTATCGCTCCAAAACAACGATATTTGAAACTGAAAAATAAACATTTGTTAAAATAAGGGGCAAAACCCCAATAAATTGGAGGATCTAATGAAAAAATTAGGTACATTACTCGTTCTTTTTCTTTCTGTCATTGCTCTTGTAGCATGTGCTAGCGGAAAAAAAGATGCAGCTTCTGGTCAAAAACTAAAAGTTGTTGCTACAAACTCAATCATCGCTGATATTACTAAAAATATTGCTGGTGATAAGATTGATCTTCACAGTATCGTTCCTGTTGGTCAAGACCCACACGAATACGAACCACTCCCTGAAGACGTTAAGAAAACTTCTCAAGCTGATTTGATTTTCTATAACGGTATCAACCTTGAAACAGGTGGCAATGCTTGGTTTACAAAATTGGTAGAAAATGCTAAGAAAACTGAAAACAAAGACTACTTTGCAGTCAGCGAAGGCGTTGATGTTATCTACCTTGAAGGTCAAAACGAAAAAGGCAAAGAAGATCCACACGCTTGGCTTAACCTTGAAAACGGGATTATTTTTGCTAAGAATATCGCAAAACAATTGAGCGCTAAAGACCCTAGCAACAAGGAATTCTACGAAAAAAATCTCAAAGAATATACTGATAAGCTAGACAAACTTGACAAGGAAGCTAAAGAGAAATTTAACAACATCCCTGCTGAGAAGAAATTGATCGTAACCAGCGAAGGATGCTTCAAATACTTCTCTAAAGCCTACGGTGTCCCAAGTGCCTATATCTGGGAAATCAACACTGAAGAAGAAGGAACACCTGACCAAATCAAGACCTTGGTTGAAAAACTTCGCCAAACAAAAGTTCCTTCACTCTTTGTAGAATCAAGTGTGGATGACCGTCCAATGAAGACTGTTTCACAAGACACAAACATCCCAATCTACGCACAAATCTTTACTGACTCTATCGCAGAACAAGGTAAAGAAGGCGACAGCTACTACAACATGATGAAATACAACCTTGATAAGATTGCTGAAGGATTGGCAAAATAATACTCTTCGAAAATCAAATTCAAACCACGTCAGCGTCGCCTTGCCGTACTCAAGTACAGCCTGTGGCTAGCTTCCTAGTTTGCTCTTTGATTTTCATTGAGTATAAGCCTCTGAAAAACGTCATTCTCACATGAGCTGGCGTTTTTTTCTATGCCCATATTTCCGGTCAAATCATTGGAAAATTCCGACTGTTTCAGCTAAAATGGAAGAAAAAAGATTGGAGTATCCTATGGTAACTTTTCTCGGAAATCCTGTGAGCTTTACAGGTAAACAACTACAAGTCGGCGACAAGGCACTTGATTTTTCACTCACTACAACAGACCTTTCTAAAAAATCTCTGGCTGATTTTGATGGCAAGAAAAAAGTCTTGAGTGTCGTGCCTTCTATCGATACAGGTATCTGCTCAACTCAAACGCGTCGTTTTAATGAAGAACTGGCTGGGCTGGATAATACGGTTGTCTTGACTGTTTCCATGGACCTCCCTTTTGCCCAAAAACGTTGGTGCGGTGCTGAAGGTATTGAAAATGCCATCATGCTCTCAGACTATTTCGACCATTCCTTTGGACGTGATTACGCCCTCTTAATCAATGAGTGGCACCTATTGGCACGCGCAGTCTTTGTCCTCGATACTGACAATACGATTCGCTACGTTGAATACGTGGACAATATCAACTCTGAACCAAACTTCGAAGCCGCAATTGCAGCTGCTAAAGCCCTATAGAAAAAATCCTCTGTCACAAAGAGTTCCCTACTCTTTGAAACGGAGGATTTTTGTTTACGAGTAAATATAAGTTCAATCAGATAAAAACAACTACCTTACTCTACAGATTTCAAGGCTTCAAGCATATCAACCTTTCTCAGATGATGATTGACGAAGAAACCAAGCAAGGTCAAAATGGTGCTTACTGCTACCACTGGGATTACATAGACTTCCCAGCCTACCTGCGGATAAAAGAGAATAGTCGCAGGCGAAATCATTTGAATCAAAAATTGGTGTAAATAGAAACCAGCTACTAGACCAAGGACGATTCCCACAAGGGACAGCACAATCGTCTCACGGTAAATGTAGAGAGTGACTTCATTATTATGAAAACCGAGAACCTTGATAGTGGAGAGTTCACGGATTCTCTCAGCCACGTTGATATTGGTCAGATTGTAGAGGATAACAATAGCCAACAGAACCGATACGATGACCAAGATGGTCATGGTCTGATTGAGTGAGCTGGCGACGGAGTCAAAGAGTCGAATGGCTGAAGCATTCTGGACAACGCTGGACACCGCAGCTTGATTCATAAGTAAGCCGGCCTGCCTTTCGATACTAGTTGCACTGGTATCCCTTAGCGAGACCAGATAAGTGTTGGCTTGGGGTAGCTGTCCGTAAATTTGCTCATAGCTATCCTGACTCATATAAATAAAGTGACCAACGTAGTTCTCAGCAATGGCAGTGACCTTTAGCTCCTTACCTTCAATTTCTAGACTCTGCCCAACCTTGACATCTGCCAGCTGGGCAAGTTTAGCTGTAATAACGACGCCATCTTTTAATGTCAGCTCCTGCTGATGGTCTTGCAGATGAATAAAGGGAGTCAAATCTTCCTTATCGGTCATCATAAGGGTAATAGTTTGAAGACCAGCCTTGCCTTTGAAATCCTTGTCTAGCGTCTTAGAATAAACTTTCTGGTAGGCTTTAATGTCCTGCCCCTTCAACACTTCTTCTAGATTTGCCTTGTCCTGATTGGTCGCACTAGGGTTTTCAGAGACAATCATCTGATACTGTTGGATTTGTTGAAACTGTCTAGACGGAACTCCTGCTACAGAGGATTGGATTCCCAAACCTGCAAAGAGCAGGGCTACAGAACCTGCCACACCAAAGATCGTCATCAACATCCGCTGCTTATAACGGAAGATATTGCGAGCTGTTACCTTATGAGTAAAACTGAGACAACGCCAGATAAAACTGAGACGCTCCAGTAAGATTTTAGCTCCTTTAACAGGAGGTTTAGGCAGTAAAAGCTGGGCTGCTTCGTCATGAAGTTCTCTACGAGCTACCAAGTAGGCTGGTAACACACTCGCCAACCAACTCAAGACAAGAGCCAGTATACTATAGGTCCAATAGAACTGAATCTGGGTTTCTCCCACCACCATGCCTTTTGTAATGACACTTGAAATCACACCGGCTAGTAAATAATGTCCAAGTATGCTACCTAGAGCCGTTCCGACAGTTCCAGCTACTAGACCGTAGAGGAGAAATTTGGCGATAATATCCTTACTGCGATAACCCAAGGCCTTAAAAATCCCTGCATGTGTTCGCTCTTCATCCACAAAACGAGTCATGGTGGTAAAGGTCACCATAGCTGCTACGGCATAAAGCACTACAGGAAAGATATTGCCCACTGCCCGAATACTGGCTGAAGCATTACTGTACATGAGGTAGCCTTGACCGCCAGGCATGGTCTGACGATTATATACTTGATACTTGGGCTCAGCTAAATCATCCAAGACTTGCTGATGTTTTTCTAGTTTTTCCTTTTCTTGGGCTAAATTTTGTTCAGCCTGCTTTAGTTTGTCCTCTTCCTTGCTCAATTCCTGCTTGGCTTGGGTAAGTTGAGAACTAGCTTGCTCTCTCTGGGCTTGAGGAAGCAAGGCTAGTTGACTTTCCTGAGCCTGTAAACGAGCTTGAGCAACTGCTAAACGACGCTTGCCTTCCTGCAAATTAGTCTCAGCCTTGTCAAGGGTCTCTTGGCCTTTGTCTAAAGACTCTTCTCCTTCTTTTTTCAAGAGTTGCAGACGTGCCTTGCCATTATCTGACAAAGCTTGTTCTAGATTTTCCTGATGTTGCTTGGATTTTTCTTCATAAACTGCTGAGAAAGCATTTAAGCCTGCTAAATCTTGATATTTCAAACGTGCTATATTATAGACTTTCTGATCAAACTGACTAGGTAAAATCACTCCGTAAGCGGTCAAAGTCCCACTTCCACTTCCTGCGTAGCCCATATCTCGCTGGGAGAGGATTTCAGCTGAATCCACAAAACCAGTAATGGTATAAGTATGGTCTTTTAAAGAGGAATGACCCTCTTCTTTTTCTTTAAAACTAATCTCCTGTCCCACGCTGAATTGGCCTTGCAAATGAGTGGCCAAAGCGATTTCCCTGTCTGACTGAGGAAGTCGTCCCTCTCTTAGCTGAAATGTTGAAATTCGCTCTGGTTTGGAGTACAGCCGAATGGCATCCTGCCCATTCTCCATAGTCACATCTGTCAAATAGCCAAACTCGACCTCTGCACTCTGAGTCTGTTCTAGTTCTTCTTGATCTGCTTGATCCAAACCATAGTTAGACATGACTGCCAAATCCAAGGTTTGAGCAGTTGTTAAATAAGCATTAGCTGTCGCCTCCATGTTGGGGCTAGTCACTTTGAGGCCTACTAGGGCTAGAGACCCCAACATCATCAAGGTTAAGATGGATAAAAAACGCCCCTTGGAGCCTGTGAAGGACTGAATTAAGTCCTTCCAATAGATTTTTCGCTTGATCATGCTAGTACTCCAAACTGTCGATATCCTGAGGATGCTGGTTCATCACCACATCCTTGACACTGGCATCATGCATATGAATCACGCGATCAGCAATGGGCGCCAAAGCTCCATTGTGAGTCACGATAATTACCGTCGCTCCCTTTTGACGAGACATATCTTGGAGGATTTTCAAAACCTGCTTGCCTGTCTGATAATCCAAGGCTCCAGTCGGTTCATCACAAAGGAGGATTTTAGGATTTTTAGCTACCGCGCGTGCAATGGAGACTCGCTGTTGCTCCCCTCCAGAAAGCTGGGCTGGAAAGTTATTGAGACGATGAGCTAGACCTACATCTGTCAAGACCTGTTCAGGGTTCAAGGCATCTGTCACGATTTCAGAAGCCAGTTCCACATTTTCCTTAGCTGTCAGATTGGAAACTAGGTTATAAAACTGAAAAACAAAACCGACATCATTGCGGCGGTAATTGGTTCGCTGGTGGGAACTATAGTCTGCAATATTGGCACCATCAATCCAGATTTCCCCCTCATCATTGGTATCCATTCCCCCTAGGAGATTGAGAACTGTTGACTTACCTGCACCAGATGCACCTAGAATAATAACCAATTCACCCTTTTCAATCTCAAAATTCACATCACGATTGGCCACAATCTCCGTGTCCCCAACCTGATAACGCTTGTAACAGTGTTTCATCTCAATATAAGCCATCAGTGCCACCCTCTCTTAAACAAATTACTTCCTATTACCATTATAACGCTTTTTCAACTAGTTGGAAACTGCTTACATTCTCAAATCCTTATTAAAAGGCAGTCTCAAACTACTGCCTTCTAATACTCAATGAAAATCAAAGAGCAAACTAGGAAGCTAGCCGCAGGTTGCTCAAAGCACCGCTTTGAGGTTGCAGATAAAGCTGACGTGGTTTGAATTTGATTTTAGAAGAGTATAACATCTTCTTAAAAATAAAATTGAACCAGATCACCTTCTGCTGTCGCCACTGAAATACAATCTTTCCCCATGCATTTCACTTCTGCTTTTTCTTGATTCATTTCAATCACACTCTTCTCAATACCTGGATAAGTGACTCGCAAATCTCCCCCACTTCTTGATAAAATGGTCAACTGTAAGAGTTTTTTATCAGCCCACCTCATGCTAATTTCAAAATGTCCACGTGCCAGTAATCCTGAAACAAAACCTGTTGACCATACATCAGGTAGGGCAGCTAGAGGTATCAGATAAGCTGTATGAGACTGTAGTAACATTTCTGCCATGCCACTAGTAGCACCAAAATTACCATCTATCTGAAAAGGAGGATGGCTACACCAAAGATTTGGCAAGGTGGATGACTTTAACTGCTCTGCTAATAATTTATGGGCTCGATTGCCATCTCCTAGACGCGCCCAAAGATTGATCTTATTAGCCTTGGACCAGCCTGTGCCGCCATCTCCACGATCATTGAGGCTAGCACGCGCCGCTTCAAGATACTCTTGTCCCTTGTAGCTAAAGAGATTGCCAGGATAGAGTCCCACTAGATGGGAAGCGTGCCGATGCTGGGCCTCCTCTTTCTCCTTTTGAAAATACTGCTCTTCCTCCTCATACCACTCCCTGATTCGACCAGATTGAGTGATTTGAAGAGGATTAAGCAAGTCAAACTTCTCCTTGACCTCAGTCAACAAAGACTCATCCAGTCCCAATTCCTGAGCAGCCTGAATAAAATCATGAAATAACTGCCAAATCAGAGATTGGTCATAGGTATTGCCAATCGAAATCGGCCCATGTTCTGGAGAATAAGACGGAGAAGAGACCCAACGCTGCGCCTGCTGATCCTCATGTAAAAAACCATTCCAAAAACGAACCGTTTCCCTCAACATGGGATAAATTTTCTCCCTGAGATAGTCTTGGTCCCTATAAAATGAATAGGCTTCATAAACAGTTTGCATCATCCACGCATTGGCAGCTGGTGACCAACCCCAATAGTAATCCCAACCAGGTGCCGTCCAACCAAAGGGAGTCGCTTGAGTATGAACCAACCAACCATTCTCCTCACCTTTCTGAGAGACGATTCCTGCATACCTTGTAGCCGCTAGACGACCATAGACACGCAAATCATCTATATAGTTGATGACCGGAAAGGCCGTCTCTAGAAGATTAGTAACATAGGCTGGCCAATAATTCATCTGCAGGTTGATATTCAGGTGATAGTCCGAATTCCAAGGAGGATTGTCGACCGCATTCCAGACCCCTTGCAGGTTAGCTGGTAGAGCATCTGGACAATCTCTGGAAGAGCTGATCAATAAATACCGTCCATACTGGAAGAACAACTCCTCCAAAGCCTGCCCCTCTTGTGGCTTATAATTTTTTAACAAATCATCTGTAGTGGATGCATCAATCTCAGCTCCCAAATCCAATTGAACACGCTGGAATAAGGCTTGGTAGTCCTCAATATGCCTTGATTTCAATTGGGCATAGCCCTTTTCTTTAGCTATCTCCACTAAGTCCTTTACCTGTTGCTCTAAATCTATTTTCTTGCGATAATTACTAGCAGGATTTTGGGCAAAATCAGTCTTAGCAGCCAAGAAAAGATTGGCATAACTGGCTCCTGATATCTGAACCTTATCTGACCAAACTCTAATATCCCCATCTGTTTCCCAAGCTAGACAACTAGCAAACTGCAGGTCATTGTCCTTAACTCTTCCCTTCATCAAGATATGAAAATCAGTAATATCCAACTTGCATTCCTTGTAATCAGATTTTTCCTGTTCATACTTTCCGTCAGAAGCTAAATCGCGGGTCAAGGACAGTTCCATAGTAAAATCTATAGTTTCCAACCCTTCCTTAGTAAAACGTTGAACCAAGAGATTATCTGGAAAACTCGCAAAAGCTTCACGTTCAAATTTCGTTCCCTTATAGACATAAGAAGTCGTCGCAAGCGCCTTGCTGATATTAAGCTGTCTCTGGTAATCCGTCACCTGAGACAAAGTCTTGCCTTGCTTGCTAAACTCAATATGAATATCCCCAAAAGACAGATAGGTCCCATATTGACTCGTTTTGGGCCCGACCAGGTGATGTTCAGCCAGTTCCTTAGCAGTATTGTAGTCTCTCTTCTCCAAAGCCTGCCGAATCTTACCTAAAAAAACATACTGATCCTGAAGATTTCCACCCTGATAATCTGAACTATCAGGAAGTGGACCACCAGACCAAAGACTTTTTTCATTGAATTGAATCCGCTCAGCCCCTATAAGGCCAAATACTTTTGCCCCTAAAGAACCATTGCCTATTGGTAAAGCTTCTTCTTCCCAACCCTTATATGTTGTTGATGCTGGTTGCTTGTAGGCCAATACATAATCTTGTTTTTTATTCCTTATCATACTACCATACTAACATAAAAAGTCTAGAAATCAATTCTAGACTTACAATTTTTTATTTTCCAAGGTAGTATTCAGAAACAACGTTCAATTTTTCGTCGAATTCGAAT
>NZ_CAUQJA010000029.1:0-22837 GCF_963518475.1 uncultured Streptococcus sp.
TTGGAGATCCGATTTCAGAAGAAGAATTAGAAACGCTCCACCAAAAACAAGCCTCATACGGTATTCAATCTGTTCAATTGAAAGTCAATCAAGTTCATAATTCGACAAAACTAGACAGTGATTCGACCAAGGAATTTTATGAAACCATTAACAAGTATATCGATCAAAAACTCTCTGAAAAGGATTCACAAAAAGATCTCGTAAAAGAAAATGAAGCAGATAAGGATTGAGGATATTGACCTTATCTAACTCATGAAAGCAAATCTTGTGTGGTGGTTTGGTCAATCACTACTAGCTCGGATTAAATAATACTCTTCGAAAATCAAATTCAAACCACGTCAGCGTCGCCTTACCGTACTCAAGTACAGCTTGCGGCTAGCTTCCTAGTTTGCTTTTTGATTTTCATTGAGTAAAAATATAAAAAGCAACAGCTGAAATAGTTGTTGCTTTTTAGGTAGCTAGGATTTTATCCCAGGTTTTATCTCTTATTTCTCAACGCGTGATTTGTTGGCGATATCAGCTAGGATAGCTTGAACAAAATCATCTACTGAGACAGTTTGTGTTTCTTTTTGTCCGTAGCGACGAACGTTGACTGTTCCGTCTTCCATTTCCTTGTCTCCAACAATCAATTGGTAAGGAATCTTGCTGGTTTGTGAAGCACGAATCTTGAACTGCATTTTTTCATTACGTTCATCTACGTCTGCACGAACACCACGGTCACGGAGTTTTTTAGCTACTTCCCAAGCGTAGTCCACGTGTTTTTCGTTAGATACTGGGATGAGGGTTACTTGGTGTGGTGCAAGCCATGTTGGGAAGGCACCCTTGTAGTTCTCAATCAAGATAGCTGTGAAGCGTTCCATAGTTGAGATAACCCCACGGTGGATCATAACTGGACGGTGTTCTTCACCATCAGCTCCGATGTATTTGAGGTCAAAGCGCTCTGGAAGCAAGAAGTCAAGCTGGATAGTAGAAAGGGTTTCTTCTTTTCCAAGGGCAGTCTTAACTTGGATATCTAATTTTGGTCCGTAGAAGGCTGCTTCACCTTCAGCTTCAAAGTAGTCAACACCCATTTCATCAAGTGCTGCACGAAGCATAGTTTGAGCATTTTCCCACATCTCATCGTTGTCAAAGTACTTGTGAGTATCTTGAGGGTCACGAAGAGAGAGACGGAAGCGGTATTCAGTCAAGTTGAAGTCTTCATAAACATCGATAATCAACTGAAGGGCACGTTGGAATTCTTCTTGGATTTGTTCCGGAGTCACAAAGAGGTGACCGTCGTTAAGAGACATTTCACGCACACGTTGAAGACCAGTAAGGGAACCAGATTTTTCGTAGCGGTGCATCATACCGATTTCAGCGATACGGATTGGCAATTCACGGTAAGAGTGAACATGGTGTTTGAAGACTTGGATGTGGTGTGGACAGTTCATTGGACGAAGGACAAATTCTTCCCCGTCACCCATGTCCATAGTTGGGAACATGTCTTCTTGGTAATGATCCCAGTGACCAGAAGTCTTGTAAAGTTCAACAGAAGCAAGTGGTGGAGTGTATACGTGTTGGTAGCCAGAAGCCAACTCTTTGTCTACGATGTAGCGTTCCAATTCACGACGGATAGTCGCACCATTTGGCAACCAGAATGGAAGTCCTTGACCAACCTCTTGAGAAATCATGAAGAGATCAAGCTCTTTACCAAGTTTACGGTGGTCACGTTCCTTAGCTTCTTCACGCATTTGAAGGTAGTTTTTCAAGTCTTTCTTGTCAAACCAAGCTGTACCGTAGATACGTTGCATCATAGCGTTGTCGCTATTTCCACGCCAGTAAGCACCTGCTACATGGAGAAGGTGGAAGATTTGGATGCGGCCTGTTGAAGGGACGTGTGGGCCACGGCAAAGGTCTACATATTCACCCTGACGGTAGATAGTCAAACCACCTTCGTCTTCTGAGTGTTCTTCAATCAATTCCAACTTGTAAGGGTCGTTTTTGAAGATTTCACGAGCCTCGTCTTTAGTCACTTCTTCACGAATTGATGGGAAGTTTTCTTTGACAATTTTTTGCATTTCTTCTTCGATACGAGGAAGGTCTTCGTTAGAGATTTGACCAGCTGTGTTGTCAGTATCGTAGTAGAAGCCGTCCTCGATGGCTGGACCAACACCCAAGTGAATGTCTGGGAAAAGACGACGAGCTGCTTGGGCAAACAAGTGAGCGGCTGAGTGACGCAAGATTGGAAGGGCATCTTCGTGGTCAGGTGTCACAATTTCGATGCTTCCATCTTCAGTGATAGCACGAGTAGTGTCGATGAGTTTGCCGTTAAATTTACCAGCAAGAGCTTTTTTAGCTAGGGAATTGCTGATAGATTGGGCAATTTCAAAAGTTGTAACGCCAGATTCGAATTCACGAACAGCGCCATCTGGGAAAGTAATGTTAATCATGATGTTCTCCTTACTTATATTATTGACGAATGTGTTAACCCTATTCTGAAAACAGGGACAGAGGATTGTGAAAGCTAGAAAAACAAAAAGCGACATCCTCGAAAGGACGTCGCAACGTGGTTCCACCTTCATTTATGTTCCTCAAAAAAGAGGGACACCTCTGATTGGCTCTAACGTGGCCACCGTTTTATGTTTTCATAAAAACTCACGAGTAGTATCAGTTTAGGCTTCCTATGCGTTTCCAGCAACCACGCACTCTCTAGTAGAAAGGGACTAAATGACTTGTCTCTATGGATTATTATAGCATGATTGTGAGATTTTTCAAGGATTTTGTGAAAGTTTTTTGTTTTTCATTTTTTGTAGAATATGCTTGATGCTAATACCAGAAGCCATGCCCACCAGAGCAACTGTTTCATAGATTAGCAAGTAAATTAGTATAAACTCACCAAAGGTTATGATAGTAAAGCAAAAAAGCATACCAATAGTAAGTAACCACCAAATTGAAAAATAGAATCTGTAGCTATATAGTAACGACACAATGAAGATTACTAGAGGTGTATAGAAGAGAATATTATTTACGTAGAGACTCTTTAGTGTAAGGGAGTCAGAAACGATTAGTGATAACAACTCATAAAGTGGCCAGTAAAAGAAAAAGATGACCAAATAGTAGGGGAGATGGGAATAGAATCTAGGCATGATAATCACCTCGTTTAAAAACAGATAACTTAGATTTCTTGCTATGATTATTATAGCATGTTTAAAACAAGAAAGTAAATCTGTTGACAAAGAAGTTAGTTATTGGTAGAATAGGGATTGTCGTAAAGACAAATAACTTCTTCTTGGTTACAGGCATGCCAACCTGTCACTCGGATGAAGCCAAATAAAAAGGAGAAACATCATGGCAATCTCAAAAGAGAAAAAAAATGAAATCATCGCACAATATGCACGTCACGAAGGTGATACAGGTTCAGTAGAGGTTCAAGTTGCTGTCCTTACTTGGGAAATCAACCACCTTAACGAACACATCAAACAACACAAAAAAGACCACGCTACTTACCGTGGATTGATGAAAAAAATCGGTCGCCGTCGTAACTTGCTTGCATACTTGCGTAAAAACGACGTTAACCGTTACCGTGAGTTGATCAACTCTCTAGGACTTCGTCGCTAATCTGCTTTATTTTCCACTTACATTGCGTTGTTACCTTACCTCGATATACTCAAGTATAATCTTAGGTTACGGTTCCTAGCACTGTAAGGTAAAATAAACCAGATATTCTCCCTTCGGGGAGATTTTTTTGTTTCACTAAAAATTTTGTACAATCTTCGCCTCGTCGCCTAGTCTATAAAAGGTTTATCCAGCAAGAATCATGATGCTAAGGGCGTAAGAAATCCGTATGAAAATAGGGAAACGACACCGTGTTCGATGAACACAAGGAGTTCCATCTTTTTCACTAGGATTTTAGCCTGAGCTCAAATCAGCTCTCTGACTTCAGAGGGCTTTTTTATTGAGGTTTTATCGGTCACAATTTTGGAGACTACAAAAACCTCAAATTGTATCAGCTAATTACACCATAAAGGTGCGTAGCTACTCGGCTTGAAAAGCCGAGTAGCTGTCTGCAAGCCCCCTCGGAGAGCCCACACTTTACGAAGTAAAGTATAGTATGTTATACTTTACATGGAAGTAGTCACCGAATTCCAGTTAGAAATTACTTTGTAACTACGTTTTGAGGAGGAGTAAAATGCTTTCCTATGTTCGACATTACCCACTAGCGATAGCTAAATTAATGTGTCTGTGCTCTCCTAAAATCTGCTGATTTATTACTGACCAATACAGGAGGTTTTTTATGGGACAGACAATTATATCTGCTATTGGTGTTTATATTTCCACCAGTATCGATTATTTAATTATTTTATTTATTTTATTTGCACAGCTATCACAGAATAAACAAAAATGGCATATTTATGCGGGGCAATATCTAGGCACAGGCTTACTTGTAGGGGCGAGTTTAGTTGCTGCTTATGTCGTTAATTTCGTGCCTGAAGAATGGATGGTTGGATTGCTTGGTTTAATCCCTATCTATTTAGGGATTCGCTTTGCAATTGTTGGAGAAGGTGAGGAAGAAGAGGAAGAAGAGGAAGAAATTATTGAAAGATTAGAACAAAGCAAGGCAAATCAACTGTTTTGGACAGTTACATTGCTAACAATTGCGTCTGGCGGAGATAATTTAGGTATCTATATACCTTATTTTGCTTCGTTAGATTGGTCACAGACCCTCGTGGCGTTGCTTGTGTTTGTAATCGGCATAATTATCTTATGCGAGATTAGTCGGGTGTTATCCTCTATTCCGTTAATATTCGAGACAATTGAAAAATACGAGCGAATCATTGTGCCCTTAGTGTTCATTCTACTTGGACTATACATCATGTATGAAAATGGCACGATAGAGACTTTTCTGACCGTGTAGATTTTTTTGTTTCACTAGGATTTTAGCCCGAGCTCAAATCAGCTCTCTGACTTCAGAGGGCTTTTTATGTTGTCACCTTACCTCGACATACTCAAGTATAATCTTCGGTTACGGTTCCTAGCACAATAAAACCAACTATATTCATTTGTTCTCATCTTGTTACGCAGTTGAAAATATGGTATACTTTTTCATGAGAATTTTCTAAATTTTTAAGATTCTATCAAAGGAGGTTTGCATGCTTTCCAAATTTTCTGGAAGCCGACAAGACCAGCAATTTGTGTTACTTTTAGTTATTTTGCTAGGTATTTTAGGGATTTCTCTCTTTCTAGCAGTTTCAATGGGATCTGTTGCGATTAATCTAGGAGATACCTATCGGATTATTTTGAGCAGGTTGGGATTTCCTCTTGAGATAGGAGAGGTTTCCAAGTCTACTTTTGCCATTGTATGGAACATGAGATTCCCTCGAGTATTGTTAGGTCTGATAGTAGGAGCAGGCCTTTCTATGTGTGGTAGTGTGATGCAGTCCACGGTAAACAATCCCATCGCTGAGCCCTATGTCTTAGGAATCTCTGCTGGTGCAACTCTAGGGGCAACCTTGAGCATCATTCTTGGTTTAAAAGTGATGATTAGCCTTGGAGCTTTTCTTGGAGCTATTTTGGCAACAATTGCTGTCCTCATCATTGCCTCTATGCAGGGAAGGATGACGACTTCCAGTCTGATCTTATCAGGAACGGTGGTCAACGCTCTCTTTCTGGCTTTTTCAAACTTTATTATCTCAGTTGGAGCTAATGCGGACAGTGTGATGACCATTAAGTTTTGGACCATGGGCTCGCTCGCTGGGACTTCCTGGGCAGACTTGGTCCTGCCAACTATAGTAGTAGGAATAGCCTTTCTATTTTTCTCTACTCAGTATCGTGTTTTTAATGCGATGATGATGGGAGATGAGGCTGCTTTAACTTTGGGGATTCCCTTACGCTTTTATTGGTATCTTTATGTGACAATGGTGGCTGTGCTGACAGCAGTCTTAGTGGCAACCTGTGGGATTATTGGATTTGTCGGTCTGATTACTCCACATTTAGCTCGAGGATTAGTAGGAACGAATTACAAGAGGCTTTTTCCTGTTGCAACCTTGCTAGGTGCCCTCTTTGTCATTTGGGCAGATGTACTCTCTCGTGTCATTATTCCAAACGCAGAGCTTCCTATTGGTATTTTCACAGCCTTAGTAGGTGCTCCCTTCTTTATCTACATTGTTGGAGGTAGGCGAAGGGAGGTGAGGGGCTGATATGGACTTGATTTGTCAGGATATCCATTTTGGACTAGGAGAGAAAAAAATCCTCAAAGGAGTCTCTCTTAAGGTTGAAGGGAATCAATTTCACACGATATTAGGACCAAATGGAAGCGGGAAAACCAGTCTACTTAAACTCCTCTATCGTCAGGAAAAGGCGGACAAAGGCTTGATAAGCCTAGATGGAAAGCCTCTGGAACAATGGACGCTCAAAGAAACAGCCAAGCAAATGGCAGTTGTGACCCAGTTTAACCAGCTGCAGTTTGATTGTACAGTTGAAGAAATCGTCTTGCTGGGAAGAACTCCCCACCTCTCTTTTTTACAGAAGGAAAGGGAAAGAGATTTTACACTCGTTCAAGATGCCCTCGTTAAGGTGGATATGCTCGAGAAGAAAACTCGTCTCTATTCGTCTCTGTCAGGGGGAGAAAAACAGCGAGTCTTACTAGCCCGCGCCTTGGCGCAAGAACCGACTCTCTTGCTCCTGGACGAACCAACCAATCACCTGGATATCAAGTATCAGCTAGACTTGTTGGCCATTGTGAAGAATCTCAAGGTCAATGTTCTAGCTGTCCTGCATGATATTCAACTTGCTTGTCGCTATTCGGATTATCTCTATCTGATGAAAGAGGGAGAAATCCTTTACCAAGGGACTCCAAAGGAGACCATCACCCCTGAGTCATTGCAAACTGTATACGGAGTTCAAAGTCAGGTGACTTGGACCGAGGACCAGCAAGCTATGATTCACTATTTATAAGAATGAAAAGGAAAACAAGATGAAAAAAACACTCAGTATTTTACTCGTAACAGTAGCTACCCTAACCATGGCAGCTTGTGGCAATACTACTACAGAAAAAGCTACTACACAATCTAGCACAGAAACAAGTAAAAAGGCGAGCACAGAGACGACTTATCCGCTAACTATCAAAACTTATGATGCTAAAGGAAATGAAGTCGAACAAGTCTTTGACAAGGCACCTGAAAAAGTTATCACCAACAATCTTTCAACCACTGAAATCATATTGGAATTGGGGTTGAAGGATAAAATTGCTGGCATGCTCAATCCAGACAATGCTGTGACGGACAAATACAAGGATGCGATTGCGACGATTCCTCAAATTGGGGATAAAAAAACAGTCTCACAAGAGACAGTCCTTTCTTATGAGCCAGACGCTGTGATGGGTCGAAACATGATGTTTTCTGAAAAATCCTTGGGGACAGTTAGCACTTGGAATGAAAACAAAATCCCAGTTTATACGCAGAAAGCTTCTCTCTCAACAATTCAGCAAGATTTGGGAAATATTGTAGAAGACGTTAAAAATCTTGGAATGATTTTTAATGTTCAGGACAAGGCCAATGAATACGCAACCCAATTACAAACTAAAATTGACGCTGTTAAGAAAGCAAATCCAGCAAGCCAAGGTGAAAAGAAAAAGGCTTTGATTATGGTTGCTTATAATGATGAAACCTTCGGTGCCTACAAGTCTGCTTTGCAAGAAAGTTTGCTGAACCAACTTGGTTATACAAACGTTGCTACGGGGACATCAGGCTTGACCTTGGAAAATCTCGTGTCAATGGATCCTGAATTGATTATCTATGTAACCAGCGATCGCAATAAAAAATTGGATGAAAAAGCAGTAGAGTTGATGAAGGCAAATGCTGTTTTGGAAAGCGTTCCTGCTATTAAGAATCAAAAAATCATGACCATCTCTTACGATGAATTGATGGACTATGGTCCAGCAGTGATTGATTCCCTTGAGAAAATCAATGACTTTATCAATAAATAATAAGTTTGATTGGGAAGGAATTCAAGTCAAAATCAGCCTTCCCTCTAACTACGCCCCCAATCAAACCTATCCGGCTATTTTATTGAATGATGGAAACTTGGACTTCTTATCGTCCCTTTCCGAATCTGTGATTTTAGTGGGATTGACCTCTAAAAATCGCCTAGATGAGTACACTCCCTGGAAGGCAGCAGCTCTGAGAGATGGAGCTCCAGATTTTGGAGGTCAGGCCAACGTCTATCATGATCATTTGTTTGGAGGTCTTTTAGACAAGTTGCAGTCGCTTTATCGTCTGGACGAAACTCGCCTTGCTTATGGAGGTTACTCACTAGGTGGTTTGGCGGCAGTCTACAGTCTTTTCAGCTTTGACAAGGTTTCCTGTGTCTTTTCGATCTGCGGTTCCTTTTGGTATCCTGATTTTGTGACCTACTGCAAGGAAGAAAATGTGAAAAATTTGGACTGTTTGCTGTATTTACAGAATGGTCAAACAGAAGGAGAACACCACACTAATCGCTTGGCTCAAGCACCAGTCTATGCTGAGCAGATCCATACCAGTCTTCAGAAAGGCTATCCGAACGGTCAGTTTGTCTTTGACCCTTATGGACACCATGAACAAGTAGCTGAACGATTTTTAGCCTTTTCCAGCTGGTTGGCCCAAAAATGGAAAATCGAATAAAAAATTTATCCCTTGGCTTTTGCCAAGGGATTGTTGTATTTATTTAAGCAAGTTTTTCTCTTTTCTTATCTGGATTCCAGATAAAGCTTGCGATGAAGCTAAAGATGATGGTTAGGATAGCGAGGATAATGGCAAGGATGAGGGCAGGGATGCGGATAAGCCACCAGAGTGGGTTTGGTTTTTTATTATTGTGCCATTGTTTCGTTTCTTGGTCCAGACGTTGAAATTCTGTTTGGATACGATTGGCGACTGTTTCAATGCCTTCGTCATTCATTTTTTTGATATCTGAGATATCAATTGGATTTCCAAAGTTCATATCGACACGTTCACGACTAATCAAGCCCTTCAAAGTCATGGGACCTGTGTAGGTAACCGGCATGATACGGACCTTGGCCATTTTGGCAATCAGAGCTACGCCACCCTTGACATCGTTTGAGTGTCGGCTTCCACTTGGAAACATGATGAGAGAGCGGTCACTTTTTTTGAGAACATTGATAGGATATTTGATGGCTGAGGCGCTAGGATTTTCACGGTCGATAGGAAAGGCACCACACATACGAATCCACCAGCCAAAGATACGGTTGGTAAAGAGCTCTTTTTTGGCCATAAAGATAAATTGTTTTGGTTTGGTCGCAAAGGCCATATAAACTGGATCCCACCAGGTGCGGTGAGGTGCAACCAAAATATAATTTTCATCTTGATTAGGAATTTTATCAGTATTATGATAGTGGGCATTGCCATTGATGGACCATAGGAGCAAGACAACCAATCCACGTAAATAAGTATAAAACATGCGATCTCCTTCGATTCTTTTCTTGTTATTATTATACCTTATCAAAGGAGGGCTGGCAAACTTTTCCCTTGACTAGGTGCAGATTTGGGATGAGATTAGAATTCTTTTAGAAAAAATGATATGATAGAATTTATGGATAAAAATAAGATTATGGGATTAACCCAAAGAGAAGTCAAGGAAAGACAGGCTAAGGGCTTGGTCAATGATTTTACTGCTTCGGCCAGTACCAGCACTTGGCAAATCATTAAACGAAATGTCTTTACCCTTTTTAACGCTTTGAACTTTGCCATTGCTTTGGCACTAGCCTTTGTGCAGGCTTGGAGCAATCTGGTCTTCTTTGCTGTTATCTGCTTTAACGCTTTTTCTGGAATTGTGACCGAGCTACGGGCCAAACACATGGTGGACAAGCTCAATCTTATGACCAAGGAAAAGGTTAAAACCATTCGTGATGGTCAAGAAGTGGCTCTGAATCCGGAAGAATTGGTGCTAGGAGATGTCATTCGTTTGTCTGCAGGAGAGCAGATTCCCAGTGATGCCTTGGTTTTGGAAGGCTTTGCGGAGGTTAATGAAGCCATGTTGACGGGGGAAAGTGATTTGGTGCAAAAGGAAGTGGATGCCTTGCTTTTGTCAGGAAGTTTCTTAGCCAGTGGGGCAGTTTTAGCTCAAGTTCACCATGTTGGATCTGATAACTATGCTGCCAAACTCATGCTGGAAGCCAAGACCGTTAAACCAATCAACTCTCGTATCATGAAATCGCTGGACAGGCTAGCTGGTTTTACTGGAAAGATTATCATTCCTTTTGGTCTGGCTCTCTTGCTAGAAGCCTTGATTTTAAAAGGCTTGCCTCTCAAGTCATCCGTTGTAAACTCGTCTACAGCCCTTTTGGGGATGTTACCTAAGGGAATTGCCCTTTTGACCATTACGTCGCTCTTGACTGCGGTTATTAAGCTGGGCTTGAAAAAGGTCTTGGTTCAGGAGATGTACTCTGTTGAGACCTTGGCGCGCGTGGATATGCTCTGTCTGGATAAGACGGGCACCATCACCCAAGGAAAGATGCAGGTGGAGGCTGTTCTTCCGCTGACGGCAACTTATGGTGAAGAGACTATTGCCAGCATTTTGGCCAGCTACATAGCTCACAGTGAGGATAAAAATCCAACAGCTCAAGCTATTCGAAAGCGTTTTGTGGGAGAAGTAGTCTATCCTATGATCTCTAATCTTCCCTTCTCAAGTGACCGCAAGTGGGGTGCTATGGAATTGGAAGGCTTGGGAACAGTGTTCTTAGGGGCACCTGAGATGTTGCTGGACTCTGAAGTCCCAGAAGCCAGAGAGGCCTTGGAGAGAGGATCACGTGTTTTGGTCTTGGCTCTCAGTCAGGAGAAATTAGACCATCACAAACCACAAAAACCATCTGATATTCAGGCTCTAGCCTTGCTGGAAATCTTGGACCCGATTCGAGAGGGAGCAGCAGAGACGCTGGACTATCTCCGTTCTCAGGAAGTGGGGCTCAAGATTATCTCTGGTGATAATCCAGTCACTGTTTCAAGTATTGCCCAAAAAGCAGGTTTTGTAGACTATCAGAGCTATGTAGATTGTTCGAAAATCACGGATGAGGAATTGGTTGCTATGGCTGAGGATACTGCCATTTTCGGACGGGTTTCCCCTCATCAAAAGAAACTCATCATCCAAACGCTGAAAAAAGCAGGTCATACAACGGCTATGACAGGGGACGGGGTTAATGATATCTTGGCTCTTCGTGAGGCAGATTGTTCTATCGTGATGGCTGAGGGAGACCCAGCGACTCGTCAGATTGCCAATCTGGTTCTCTTGAACTCAGACTTTAATGATGTTCCTGAGATCCTCTTTGAAGGTCGTCGCGTGGTCAATAACATTGCCCATATCGCACCGATTTTCTTGATAAAGACCATCTATTCTTTCTTGCTCGCAGTCATCTGTATTGCCAGTGCTCTTCTGGGACGGTCTGAATGGATCTTGATTTTCCCTTTCATTCCGATTCAAATTACCATGATTGACCAGTTCGTGGAAGGTTTCCCACCATTCGTTCTGACTTTTGAGCGAAATATCAAACCTGTCGAACCAAACTTCCTCAGAAGCTCCATGCTTCGTGCCCTACCAAGTGCTCTCATGGTCGTCTTCAGCGTCCTGTTTGTGAAAATATTCGGAAGTAGCCAAGGTTGGTCTGAGTTAGAAATCTCAACTCTACTCTATTATCTCTTGGGGTCAATTGGTTTCTTATCCGTATTTAGAGCCTGCATGCCATTTACCCTATGGCGTGTCCTCTTGATTGTTTGGTCAGTAGGAGGCTTCCTAGCCACAGCTCTCTTCCCAAGAATTCAAAAACTGCTTGAAATTTCAACCTTAACAGGACAAACATTACCTGTTTATGGTGTCATGATGTTGGTCTTTACCGTGATTTTCATCCTGACTAGTCGCTATCAAGCCAGAAAATAAAGAAAGGCTGCAATCTGTGGATTGCGGTCTTTTTAGGTACAAGATTGCCAGCTGAAATGTGGTATAATAAGAGGTAATAGAGTTTTGGAAAGAGAGAGAAGATGATTTCAAAGAGATTAGAATTGGTGGCTTCCTTTGTGCCACAGGGAGCCATTTTACTAGATGTGGGAAGTGACCATGCTTATCTGCCTATCGAGTTGGTCGAGAGAGGTAAAATCAAAAGCGCCATTGCAGGTGAGGTGGTGGAAGGTCCCTATCAGTCTGCGGTCAAAAATGTTGAGGCTCACGGTCTAAAGGAGAAAATCCAGGTTCGTTTAGCCAATGGCTTGGCAGCCTTTGAAGAGGCAGACCAAGTGTCGGTCATTACCATTGCTGGTATGGGTGGTCGTTTGATTGCTAGGATTTTAGAAGAAGGCTTGGACAAGCTGGCTAATGTAGAACGTTTGATTCTCCAGCCCAATAATCGTGAAGATGATTTGCGTATCTGGTTACAAGAGAACGGATTTCAGATTGTAGCTGAAAGCATCTTAGAAGAAGCTGGCAAGTTTTACGAGATTTTGGTGGTGGAAGCAGGACAAATGAAGTTATCAGCCAGTGATGTTCGCTTTGGACCTTTCTTGTCCAAAGAAGTCAGTCCGTTTTTTGTACAAAAATGGCAAAAAGAAGCTGAGAAGCTAGAGTTTGCCCTCGGACAAATCCCAGAAAAAAATCTGGAGGAACGTCAAGTTTTAGTAGATAAAATTCAAGCCATCAAGGAGGTTCTCCATGCTAGCAAGTGAAGTGATCAAAGCGTATGAAGCCTTTTGCCCTCAGGAATTTTCTATGGAAGGAGACAGTCGCGGATTGCAAATTGGCACTTTGGACAAGGATATCCAAAGAGTCATGGTTGCTCTGGATATTCGTGAAGAAACGGTGGCTGAAGCTATTGAAAAGGGTGTGGACTTGATTATTGTCAAGCACGCGCCGATTTTCCGTCCGATCAAGGACTTGGTTGCAAACCGTCCGCAAAATCAGATTTACATCGACCTGATCAAGCATGACATCGCGGTTTATGTCAGCCATACCAATATTGATATCGTTGAAAATGGGCTAAATGACTGGTTTTGTCAGATGCTAGGCATTGAGGAGACGACTTATCTGCAGGAGACAGGTCCAGAACGTGGAATTGGACGAATTGGGAATGTTCAGCCTCAGACCTTTGGGGAATTGGCTCAACATGTCAAGCAAGTCTTTGGTCTAGATAGCCTTCGAATGGTGCATTATCAAGAGAATGACTTGCAGAAGTCTATTTCAAGAGTGGCTATCTGCGGTGGCAGCGGGCAGTCATTCTATAAGGATGCTTTAGCTAAGGGAGCTGATGTCTATATCACTGGTGACATTTACTACCACACTGCCCAGGATATGCTGTCTGATGGCTTGTTGGCACTGGATCCAGGACACTATATCGAAGTGCTGTTTGTGGAAAAAATCGCAGAGCTTCTTAATCAATGGAAAGAGGAAAAAGGCTGGACAATCGATATTGTACCTAGTCAAGCATCGACCAATCCTTTCCACCATATCTAGTTAGAAAGTGAAAACAATGAAAAAAGTTGCCATTATCGGAGCAGGGATTGTAGGTGCAACAGCTGCCTACTACCTCTCGAAAGAAAGTGACCTAGAAGTAACCGTCTTTGACCATGGACAAGGTCAGGCTACCAAGGCCGCAGCAGGAATTATCAGCCCTTGGTTTTCAAAACGCCGCAATAAGGCCTGGTACAAAATGGCGCGCTTGGGGGCTGACTTTTATGTGGATTTATTAGCTGATTTAGAAAAGTCAGGGCAAGAAATCGACTTTTACCAGCGTTCGGGAGTTTTTCTCCTGAAAAAGGATGAAACTAAGTTGGAAGAACTCTATCAACTAGCCTTCCAGCGCAGAGAAGAATCTCCCTTGATAGATCAGTTAGCCATTCTGGACCCAGCATCAGCTAATGAATTATTCCCTGGCTTGCAGGGATTTGATCGCTTGCTCTATGCTTCTGGTGGAGCGAGAGTAGATGGTCAACTCTTAGTGACTCGTTTGCTAGAAGCCAGTCAGGTCAAGCTGGTCAAAGAAAAAGTAACTCTGACACCTTTAGCATCAGGTTACCAGATTGGCGAAGAGGTGTTTGATCAGGTTATTTTGGCGACGGGAGCTTGGTTGGGACACCTGTTAGAGCCTTTAGGTTATGAAGTAGATGTTCGTCCCCAAAAGGGGCAACTCCGAGATTATCAACTTGCCCAAGACATGGAAGCTTACCCTGTTGTTATGCCAGAAGGGGAGTGGGATTTGATTCCTTTTGCAGGTGGGAAATTATCCCTAGGCGCTACCCATGAAAATGACATGGGATTTGATTTGACGGTAGATGAAACCTTACTCCAACAAATGGAGGAGGCAGCCTTGCCTCACTATCCAGTCTTGGCAGTAGCGACGTCAAGAGCTGAGCGTGTGGGAATCCGTGCCTATACTAGTGATTTCTCACCTTTCTTTGGGCAGGTGCCAGAATTAGCAGGTATCTATGCTGCTAGTGGACTAGGTTCATCAGGCCTCACAACTGGTCCTATCATTGGTTACCACCTAGCTCAACTGATCCAAGACAAGGAGTTGACCTTGGACCCTCTAAACTACCCAATTAAAAACTATGTCAAACGAGTAAAAAGCGAATAAGAATTTTACTGAAATTTTAGCCTCCCCTCTAGGATGACAAATGACATTCCCTATCAAAAATGGTAAAATAAGAAAAAATAATCCGAGAATCGAGGAAAGAAGATGCAAGAAAAGATTTTGGTAACGGGTGGAGCAGGTTTTATCGGAACCCACACTGTTATTGAGTTAATCCAAGCAGGTCATCAAGTTGTTGTGGTGGATAACCTTGTTAATAGTAACAGAAAAAGTTTAGAAGTTGTTGAGAGAATTACAGGAGTTGAAGTGCCTTTCTATGAGGCAGATATCCGTGATACAGATACTCTTCGTGACATTTTCAAACAAGAAGAACCAACTGGTGTCATTCACTTTGCTGGCTTGAAGGCTGTCGGCGAATCAACACGTATTCCTCTTGCCTACTATGACAACAATATCGCTGGAACTGTTAGTCTTTTGAAGGTCATGGAAGAAAACAACTGTAAAAACATCATTTTCAGTTCTTCTGCGACAGTTTACGGAGATCCTCATACAGTGCCCATCTTGGAAGATTTCCCTCTTTCAGTGACCAATCCATATGGCCGCACTAAGCTTATGCTAGAGGAAATTTTGACGGATATCTACAAGGCAGACTCAGAATGGAATGTGGTCTTGCTTCGTTACTTTAACCCAATCGGAGCTCATGAGAGCGGAGATTTGGGAGAAAATCCAAACGGTATTCCAAACAATCTCTTGCCATATGTGACTCAAGTAGCCGTTGGAAAATTAGAGCAAGTGCAAGTGTTTGGAGACGATTACGATACGGAAGACGGAACTGGTGTTCGTGACTATATTCACGTTGTCGATTTGGCTAAAGGTCACGTCGCAGCTCTACAAAAAATCCAAAAAGGTTCAGGCCTAAACGTTTATAACCTTGGAACAGGTAAAGGCTACTCTGTTCTTGAGATTATCCAAAATATGGAAAAAGCAGTTGGACGTCCAATTCCTTACCGTATCGTAGACCGTCGCCCGGGTGATATCGCAGCCTGCTATTCAGACCCAGCAAAAGCCAAAGCAGAACTCGGCTGGGAAGCAGAACTAGATATCACCCAAATGTGTGAAGACGCATGGCGTTGGCAAAGCAAGCATCCAAATGGATTTGAAGACTAAGATGGTGATTTCAATCATTGTCCCCTGTTTAAACGAAGAGGAAGTACTTCCTCTTTTTTATCAGGCTTTGGAAGATTTAATTCCTGATTTGGGAGCAGAAATCGAGTATGTCTTTGTCGATGATGGATCGAGTGATGGGACCTTGGAACTCTTAAAGACCTATCGGGAGCAAAATCCGGCAATTCATTATATTTCTTTCTCGCGAAATTTTGGCAAAGAAGCAGCTCTGTATGCAGGCTTGCAATATGCGACAGGAGACCTAGTGGTGGTGATGGATGCAGATCTCCAGGATCCTCCTAGTATGTTGCTAGAGATGAAAAATTTACTAGACCAAAATGTAGACTTGGACTGCGTAGGAACACGGAGAACTAGTCGGGAGGGAGAACCAGTTTTACGTAGTCTCTGCGCTAATCTCTTTTACCGCCTTATGCAAAAAATTAGTCCAGTAGCCTTGCCGTCAGGTGTCCGTGATTTTCGCATGATGAGAAGATCTGTAGTGGATGCCATTTTAAGCCTGACCGAGTCCAATCGTTTTTCAAAGGGGCTCTTTGCCTGGGTAGGCTTTAAAACTCACTATCTGGACTATCCAAATGTCGAAAGGCAGGCTGGCAAGACCAGTTGGAGTTTTAGGCAACTCTTTTTCTACTCCATTGAAGGGATTGTTAACTTTTCAGATTTTCCCTTGATTATAGCCTTTGTGGCTGGTCTCCTATCTTGTTTTATTTCTCTGCTTATGACCTTTTTTGTTGTGGTTCGGACTCTCATTTTGGGCAATCCGACATCAGGTTGGACCTCTCTGATGGCTGTTATTCTCTTCCTTGGTGGGATTCAACTCTTGACCATTGGGATTCTCGGCAAGTATATCAGTAAGATTTATCTAGAGACTAAAAAAAGACCACTTTATCTCGTCAAAGAAAAAAGTGACCTTCCTGATTTTACAGAAAAAAATAAAGAGAAAAGACTATAATTTTGCATGGAAATATGCTAAACTAGAAGGAGTGGAACGTTCTTGTCGATATTAGAATTAATCTTTAATCAAGGCACGTGTCGGACAGTTTCTAACAGCTTCTACGACGTCCTGGCTAGGAGAAATTTCTTTTTCTAGTTGGTCAGGGTTATCGTAAAAACGCACGATTCCATTATCGTGGTAATCAAATAATTCAGAATAAGTTTGGCAAAGCCCACAGGCGATGCAGCGTTCAGGTATAAGTGTGATTTTCATATTTATATTGTAATAAGAAAAGTAAAAAAAAACAAGGAGTAAGGTATGGCAAAAGAACCGTGGCAAGAAGATATTTATGAGAATCAAGAAGAAACAAGATCAGAACGTCGTAAGAGAGAACAAGGTGGAGGAGTGCTGGCTAATCGTATCTTGACTATTTTAGCAAGTATTTTCTTTGTGATTGTAGTCGTGATGATTATTGTTCTTATCTATCTTTCATCGGGTGGGAGTAATCGCACGGCAGCCTTGAAAGATTTTCACGATTCAGATACAAAAGTAGAGCAAGTTTCTTCTACTTCTAGTAGTAGTTCAGAGCAGGCATCTTCTAGTTCAGAGGATAAGGTAGAAGAGTCATCTAGTAGCTCAGAACATCCAAATGATCCAGAAGGAACTACAAAAGTTATGGCTGGAGAAGGAGAAGCAGCCATTGCTGCTCGTGCAGGAATCTCGATTGCTCAGTTAGAGACTTTGAATCCTGGGCATATGGCTACAGGATCTTGGTTTGCTAATCCAGGTGATGTTGTCAAAATCAAATAGGAGTTGATATGAAAACAATTCAAATTGCTATTGACGGTCCAGCTTCAAGTGGTAAGAGTACGGTCGCAAAGATTATTGCTAAGGATTTTGGTTACACCTATCTAGATACAGGTGCCATGTATCGTGCGGCGACCTATATGGCTCTGAAACACCAGTTAGGAGTGGAAGAGATTGAGGAACTTTTAGCCTTATTGGACCAGCATCCAATCAGCTTTGGGCGCTCAGAAACTGGAGAACAACTTGTCTTTGTAGGAGATGTGGATATTACCCATCCTATTCGTGAACATGAAGTGACCAATCATGTTTCAGCTATTGCAGCAATTCCTGAAGTACGAGAGAAACTAGTTTCTCTCCAACAAGAGATTGCCCAGCAAGGTGGGATTGTCATGGACGGTCGCGATATTGGGACTGTTGTATTGCCACAAGCAGAATTGAAAATTTTCCTAGTAGCTTCGGTAGATGAAAGAGCAGAGCGCCGTTACAAGGAAAATATTGCCAAGGGAATTGAAACAGACCTTGAAACCCTAAAAGAGGAGATTGCTGCGCGTGACTACAAGGATAGCCATCGTGAGACTTCACCTCTTAAACAAGCAGAGGATGCTGTCTACCTTGATACAACTGGTTTGAACATTCAAGAAGTAGTTGAAAAAATCAAAGCAGAAGCTAAAAAAAGAATGTAAATGTAGAAAAGCCGATAGATTGATATCGGTTTTTTTCTAAATTTGTCAAAATGCTGAATTTAAGGTATAATAGTTGCTGTTCGAGAAATTTTGATTTTCAAAGAATAGTGAATGATGATAAGGAGAAACCATGAACAACCTACCAAATTGCCCACAATGTAACTCAGAGTATGTCTACGAAGACGGTGCCCTACTGGTTTGCCCAGAGTGTGCTCATGAGTGGAATCCTGCTGAAGTTGCAGATGTAGAAGAGGGCCTTGTTGCTATCGATGCCAACGGAAATAAATTGGCTGACGGTGATACAGTCACTCTAATCAAGGACTTGAAAGTAAAAGGTGCGCCAAAAGATTTGAAACAAGGGACGCGCGTGAAAAATATCCGCATCGTAGAAGGCGACCACAATATCGACTGTAAAATTGATGGCTTTGGTGCCATGAAACTCAAATCAGAGTTTGTGAAGAAAATTTAAGTATGTCAAAACACTATAAACTTGTATTTTATAGCCGTATCTTCTTGTTTCTAGCGGCTTTTACGGGAGTTTATCTTGAAATCGCCAAGCATGGTGGATTTGGGATGCTGCTCTATTATACGGTTCTGTCCAACCTTTTAGTAGCGATTTTTACGCTCTATCTCCTAAAGGTTATGAGCCGTTTAGGTGAAAACTGGCAAAGGCCAAGCCTCTTGCGTTTAAAAGGTGGGGTCACCATGAGTATCATGATTACCTGTGTGATTTACCATTTCCTCTTAGCGCCTATTGCGACTAATTTCTATACTCTAGAAAATTTCCTTTGCCACTATATCGTTCCGCTTTGGTTTTTAGCGGATACCCTCTTTTTTGACAAACAGGGTCAATACAAAATCTGGGATCCAGTTGTGTGGACGATTTTACCCTTGCTTTATATGATTTTTGCTCTTTTTAATGGCTTGGTACTGAAACTAGACATTCCTAATTCTAAGGTCAGTCCCTTCCCTTACTTCTTTTTGAATGTGAACAAGGGTTGGGATGTCGTGTTCAAGTGGTGTCTGATTATCTTTGTTGCCTATATGGTGGCAGGATTTATCTTCTACTTTATCAAGAAAATCAAGAGAAAGTCATCCTAATACTCTTCGAAAATCTCTTCAAACCACGTCAACGTCGCCTTGCCGTATATATGTTACCGACTTCGTCAGTTCTATCTACAACCTCAAAGCAGTGCTTTGAGCAACCTGCGGCTAGCTTCCTAGTTTGCTCTTTGATTTTCATTGAGTATAAGACACAAGGGATTCATTTTCGAGTTTAAGAAGGAGTCTATACACCAAAGAGGCTTCTTCTTTTCTTGCTTGTTTGATAACTATCAAAAGAGACAGAAGATTAAGAGAAAATATAGAAAGAGATTTCATGAAACAATTTTTAGAACGGGCCAGTATTTTGGCTCTCTCCCTCGTTTTGATTACATCCTTTTCCATCTCGAGTGCCCTGCCAGCTATGTTTGACTATTATCAAGGTTATCCTAAGGAACAAATTGAGCTCTTAGCGAGCTTGCCTTCCTTTGGAATCATGATTATGTTATTACTAAATGGTTTCTTAGAAAAAATATTTCCTGAGCGATTACAGATTAGTTTAGGATTGTTGATTTTATCACTGAGTGGAACAGCACCCTTTTGGTATCAAGCCTATCCCTTTGTCTTTGGAACACGGATTCTTTTTGGTTTGGGTGTTGGGATGATCAATGCCAAGGCTATTTCAATCATCAGTGAGCGTTATCAAGGGAAAACGCGAATTCAGATGTTAGGGCTACGCGGTTCTGCAGAGGTTGTTGGAGCTTCTCTCATTACCTTGGCAGTCGGACAGTTGTTGGCTTTTGGTTGGACAGCTACATTCCTAGCCTATAGTGCTGGATTTTTGGTACTGACACTTTATCTGCTCTTTGTCCCTTATGGAAAGGAAAAGAAAGAAGTCAAGAAAAAAGCGAAGGAAGTAAGTCGCTTAACTAGAGAAATGAAAGGCTTGATTTTTATCCTAGCTATCGAAGCGGCAGTTGTAGTTTGTACCAATACAGCTATTACCATCCGTATTCCAAGTTTGATGGTGGAAAGAGGGCTTGGAGATGCCCAGTTATCTAGTTTTGTTCTTAGTGTCATGCAGTTGATCGGGATTGTGGCTGGTGTGAGTTTTTCTTTCTTGATTTCTATCTTTAAAGAGAAACTGCTTCTCTGGTCTGGTATTACCTTCGGCTTAGGGCAAATCGTGATTGCCCTGTCTCCATCCTTGTGGGTGGTAGTGGTAGGAAGCATTCTTGCTGGTTTTGCCTACAGTGTAGCCTTGACGACGGTCTTTCAACTTGTCTCTGAAAGAATTCCAGCTAAACTCCTCAATCAGGCAACTTCATTTGCTGTATTAGGCTGTAGTTTCGGAGCCTTTACGACCCCATTTGTTCTAGGTGCAATTGGGTTACTAACTCACAATGGCATGCTCGTCTTTGCTATTTTAGGATCCTGGTTGATTGTAACCTCTATCTTTGTCATGTACCTACTTCAGAAGAGAGCTTAGGATTGATTCCTAAGTTTTTCTTTTTGGAAATATTGTACCCATACAATTATAAATTTTCTAACTTGTTACGAGACTAATTTCTTGATAAAATAGAGGTCATGACGAGATATAAAGCAACTATTTCCTATGATGGTTATGCCTTTGCTGGCTTTCAACGCCAGCCTCATGCGCGGAGCGTTCAGGAAGAAATTGAAAAAACCTTGACTAGATTGAATAAGGGCCAAGCCATCACTGTTCACGGTGCTGGTAGAACTGATAGTGGGGTTCATGCTTTGGGACAGGTGCTTCATTTTGACTTACCTTATCAAATGGATGAGGAGAAACTTCGATTTGCTCTGGACACCCAGTCCCCTGAAGATATTGATGTGATTTCAATTGAGCTTGTGGCGGATGATTTTCATTGCCGTTATGACAAGCACAGTAAGACCTATGAGTTTATCGTGGATAGGGGTCGTCCCAAGAATCCTATGCGCCGTCACTATGCTACTCACTTTCCTTATCCGCTTGATGTGGAGCGAATGAAGGAGGCTGTTAAGAAATTAGAAGGAACCCATGATTTCACTGGCTTTACAGCATCTGGGACCAGCGTAGAGGACAAGGTTCGTACTATTACAGAAGCTAGTCTTAGGGTTGATGAGACAGGCCAGTTTTTGACCTTTACCTTTTCAGGAAATGGTTTCTTGTATAAGCAGATTCGCAATATGGTGGGGACACTGCTTAAAATCGGTAACAACCGCATGCCAGTAGAGCAGATTGACTTGATTTTGGAGAAAAAGGACAGGCAACTTGCTGGTCCCACTGCAGCACCTAATGGTTTATATTTGAAGGAGATTCGTTATGAAGAATAATCGTATTTTAGCACTTTCTGGAAATGATATTTTTAGTGGAGGTGGCCTGTCAGCTGATTTGGCTACCTATACCTTGAACGGCTTGCATGGCTTTGTAGCAGTGACTTGTTTGACAGCCTTGACAGAAAAAGGATTTGAAGTCTTTCCAACTGACGATACCATTTTTCAACATGAATTAGATAGTTTGCGTGATGTGGAGTTTGGGGGAATTAAGATTGGTCTTTTACCAACTGTCAGCGTAGCTGAGAAGGCTTTGGACTTTATCAAGCAACGCCCAGGAGTTCCTGTGGTATTGGACCCTGTCTTGGTCTGCAAGGAAACACACGACGTAGCTGTAAGTGAACTCTGTCAAGAACTGATTCGTTTTTTCCCTTATGTTAGTGTGATTACGCCTAATCTTCCTGAAGCAGAATTACTAGCAGCTCAAGAGATTAAAACCCTTGAAGATATGAAAACTGCAGCACAGAAATTGCATGACTTAGGAGCGCCAGCAGTCATTATCAAGGGAGGCAATCGCCTTAGTCAGGACAAGGCTGTAGATGTCTTTTATGATGGACAGACCTTTACTATCCTAGAAAATCCAGTTATCCAAGGCCAAAATGCTGGTGCAGGTTGTACCTTTGCTTCCAGCATTGCCAGTCACCTAGTCAAAGGTGATGAACTTTTACCATCAGTAGAAAGCTCTAAGGCTTTCGTTTACCGTGCTATTGCACAAGCAGATCAGTATGGAGTAAGACAATATGAAGCAAACCAAAACAACTAAAATCGCCCTTGTATCCCTCTTAACCGCCCTCTCTGTGGTTCTAGGTTATTTCTTAAAAATTCCAACACCGACAGGCATTTTAACTCTTTTAGATGCGGGTGTCTTCTTTACGGCCTTCTACTTTGGTAGTCGTGAAGGGGCTGTAGTAGGAGGACTAGCAGGTTTCTTGATTGACCTCTTATCAGGCTATCCTCAGTGGATGTTCTTTAGCTTGGTCAACCATGGCTTGCAGGGATTTTTCGCAGGATTTAAAGGAAAAGGTCAGTGGCTAGGCCTTATCTTAGCAACTGTTGCCATGGTAGGGGGCTACGCCTTGGGTTCTACTTTGATGAATGGCTGGGCAGCAGCCCTACCAGAAATCCTACCAAATTTTATGCAAAATATGGTAGGGATGATTGTAGGATTTCTACTTTGTCAGGCTATTAAGAAGAATAAATAGCTGGGGAAAAGTCCTAAAAATCAGAAAAAACGCATAGTATCAGTGTTGAAAGCTTGATACTATGCGTTTTATTATGTGACTATTAGTCCGTCTCGCTCCGTTAGGTGCGAGACAA